>JAPUEC010000132.1:5389-11059 GCA_027492775.1 Rhodocyclaceae bacterium | reverse complement strand
GTTACGGCAAGGCGACCTATTTCTGGTCTTTCATGGTCGCCGTCATGCTGTTTTCGCTCGGCGGCGCCTTTTCCATTTATGAAGGCGTGCATAAGCTCTCGCACCCTGAACCGCTTTCCAATCCGTGGGTGGCGATCATCGTGCTTGGCGTTGGGGTCGTCCTCGAGGCGTGGTCCTTGCGCGGATGCATCGTCGAAATTCGCGAAAAGGCCGGCAACATGCCTTTATGGCGTTTCTTCAAGGAAAGCCGGGAGTCCGAACTGATCGTCATCATGGGCGAGGATATCGCGGCGTTGGCCGGGCTGACCTTGGCGCTCGCCGCCGTGGTGCTCTCCATGCTCACCGGCAATCCCCTATTCGACGCGCTCGGCAGCATCGCTGTCGGCGTCTTGCTGGTGGTCGTCGCCATCGGCGTCGGCATGCAGGTCAAAAGCCTGCTGGTGGGCGAATCGGCCGCGCCGGAACGCGAGGAAGCCATCGCCGCCTGGCTGGGCGCCCGCCCGGAAATCGCCGAGGTTTATAACGTCATCACGTACCAGATGGGCAGCTACATCTTCGTCGCGGTGAAGGCGCGCATGAGCGAGAATGAATCCGCCAAGCGCCTCATCGACGCCATCAATGCGGTGCAGGACGGGATGAAAACGGCTTTTGCCGAAGTGCGGTGGATATTCTTCGAACCGGACGATAAGCGTTCAGACGCGGCCTAAACCGTCGAGCCGCATGCGCAACTCGACCACCGTACCGACGATGATCAAGGCCGGCGGCTTGATGCCGGTCGCTTCGATGCGCGCGGCGAGATTTTCCAGGGTGGCAAGGACGATCTGTTGATCCGGCAGCGTGCCATGGCGCACTACGGCGACTGGCGTTTCCGCCGACAATCCATGGGCGATGAGCTGGTTGGCGATTTCGCCGGCACGGGCAACGCCCATGTAGAACACGAGGGTCTGGCGCGAGCGCGCCAGAGCCGGCCAATCGAGGCTGGAACCGCAATCCTGCCGGTGGCCGGTCACAAACATGACCGACTGGGCGTGGTCGCGATGCGTCAGCGGGAACCCGGCCGAGGCCGCGCACCCCGCCGCCGCCGTCACGCCGGGCACGACTTCGAAGGCGATACCGGCATCGACCAAAGCTTCGAGCTCTTCACCGCCACGCCCGAAAATGAACGGATCGCCGCCCTTGAGGCGCACCACGGTCAGTCCCTCACGCGCCAGATCGACCAGCAACTGGTTGATTTCTTCCTGCTGCAAGGCATGGTCGGCGGCCTTCTTGCCTGCATAGACGCAGCGCGCATCGGAGCGCGCCATGGCCATGACGCCAGGGCCGACGAGATTGTCATAAACGATGGCATCGGCCGCCTGGATCAAGCGCGCCGCCTTGAGGGTCAGCAGGTCTGGATCGCCGGGGCCTGCCCCGACCAGCCAGACTTTGCCGGCCAACTTTTCTTGCTCGCTTGTCATTACACTATTCTCCTCTCAGCCATTATAAACGGCCGAAATGGAAGCCTTTTTCAAGATCTACATCGCCATCTGGTCCGCCGTCTGCCTGCTGGCGCTGGGACTTTACTGGCGTCATCGCGCTGCTTTCGCCATCAGTCGGCACGCTTATTGGCATTTTCTCCGCGAACCCTGGAAACTCGCCACCTTCGCCGCCGGCGCCATGCTCATCACGCTCGTCGCTCCCTATACCGGGGACCCGACCTGGGATTACGCCGATGGCCTGTTCATGTCCATTTTGTGCTTCACCACCGCGCCCTGGGTGGTGGCCACGTTGTATTTCGCCGTCAGGCGGCAAGCCGGCCCGGCCGAATGCTTTGTCGCGGTTTGCGCCTGGCTGTTCTCCGCCAGCTGGTCTTACGACATCTACCTGGTCTGGCGCGACGGCAGTTACCCGAACACCTGGCTGCCCAATCTTTTCGCCTCCTCGGTCATCTATCTCGGGGCAGGCTTCTTCTGGAATCTGGAATGGCAATCCGGTCGCGGCGTCGTTTTTTCCTTCATGCGCCCCGGCTGGCCATCGCGACCCGCGCAAACGCGCTTTCTTCCGCTGATCGGCTATGCCGCCATCTTCGCGCTGCCGGCGATCGCCGCCGTATTGATGTTCGTCGTTTAGTGCACCCGCTTGACGCCGGCGCCGAGGCGCTCGAGTTTTTCTTCGATACGCTCGTAGCCGCGGTCGAGGTGATAGATGCGGTCGATCAGTGTTTCGCCTTGGGCCACCAGGGCGGCGATGATGAGCGAAGCGGATGCACGCAGATCGGTCGCCATCACGGTCGCACCCTGCAGGCGCTCGACGCCGCGGACGATGGCGTTGTTGCCTTCGATCTGGATGTCAGCACCCAGGCGCATCAGTTCCACCGCATGCATGAAGCGGTTTTCGAAAATGGTTTCGCGAATAGTCGAGACCCCCTCGGCAACGGCGTTCAAAGCCATGAATTGCGCCTGCATGTCGGTCGGGAAGGCCGGATAGGGCGCCGTGCGCAGGCTGACCGCCTTGAGGCGGGCCGGCGCCTTGAGGCGGATGACTTCGCGTTCGGTGGTCACAACGCAGCCGGCGTCCATGAGCTTGTCGATCACCGTATCGAGATAGGCGGCCGAGGTCCGCGTCAGGCAGACATCGCCGCCGGTCACGGCGGCGGCGCATAGGTAAGTGCCGGTTTCAATGCGATCGGGCATGATCGAATGCCGGGCGCTGCCCAGGCGCTCGACGCCCTGAATGCGGATGACGTCGCTGCCGGCGCCGGAAATGCGCGCCCCCATGCTTACCAGGCAATTAGCCAGATCGACCACTTCGGGCTCGCGCGCGGCGTTCTCGATCACCGTTTCGCCTTCGGCCAGCGTCGCCGCCATCATCAGGTTCTCGGTGCCGGTCACCGTCACCATGTCGGTGCAGATACGCGCGCCCTTGAGCCGCGAGGCTTTGGCATGGATGTAGCCGTGCTCGACGACGATCTCGGCGCCCATGGCCTGCAAGCCCTTGATGTGCTGATCGACCGGACGGGCGCCGATGGCACAGCCGCCCGGCAGCGACACGCGGGCCTCACCGCAACGCGCCAGCAGCGGCCCGAGCACGAGAATGGAAGCGCGCATGGTCTTGACCATCTCATAGGATGCAAGCGGGTTGCTGAGCGTAGCGCCATCCAGCACCAGCCCATCGGGTCCGTCGAGGGTAACGCTGACGCCCATGTCGGCGAGCAGCCGCAACATGGTGGCGATATCGTTGAGGTGCGGAACATTGGAAAGATGCAGTGGATCGGCGCTCAGCAGCGTGGCGCAAAGAATGGGCAAAGCGGCGTTCTTGGCGCCGGAGATGGCGATTTCGCCGGAAAGCCGGCGACCGCCCTGGATCAGGAGCTTATCCACGCTGTGCGCTCCATTCTTCCGGCGTCAGAGTCTTGAAGGAAATGGCGTGCAGCTCGCCGCTATCGAGCTTGTCCTTGAGGGTGGCATAAACGGTCTGCTGACGCTGAACGCGGCTCTTGCCGGCAAAGGCGGCGCTGACGACGAGCGCCTCGAAGTGGTGGCCGTCGCCGTCGATTTCAAGCTGCTCGCAAGCCAGGCCGGCGAGGATGAGGGATTTGATTTGTTCGGGAAGCATCATGTGCGTAGTTTCCAACCGCGCTTCAACAAGCCCAGCGTAACCGCCGCCAGGACGATGAAACACGTAAGTACGACGACAAAGCCTTGGGCCGGCGGAACGTCGGAGACGCCGAAAAACCCATGGCGGAAGCCATCGATCATGTAAAAAACAGGATTGTAATGCGAGACGCCCTGCCAGAACTCCGGCAGGGCATGAATGGAATAGAAAACGCCGGACAGCATGGTCAGCGGCATGACCAGGAAATTCTGGAACGCCGCGAGCTGGTCGAATTTCTCCGCGCAAATGCCGGCGATCATTCCCAGGGTGCCGAGCAGTGCGCCGCCAACCAGCGCGAACGCCAGCGCCCAGCCCGGCGCCACGAGTTGGAGGGGAATGAACCAGGCGGTCACGATCAGCACCCCGGCGCCGACAACGATGCCGCGCACCATGGAAGCGAGCATGAAGGCGGCGTAAAAGGCGCCATAAGAAATCGGCGGCAGGAGAATGAAAACGATGGAGCCGGTGACTTTCGACTGGATGAGACTGGAAGAGGAATTGGCAAAGGCATTTTGCAGGATTTGCATCATCACCAAGCCCGGTATCAGGAAGGCGGTATAAGGCACGCCATGCACCTCGACATGGGCGCCCAGCACCTGGGCGAAAATCAGCAGGTAGAGCAGCGCCGTCAATACAGGCGCGGCGACGGTCTGGAAAGATACTTTCCAGAAGCGCAACAGCTCCTTGTAAAAGAGCGTCGAAAAGCCCTTCATCCCCTTCTCCCCTAACCCGTTCGCTGATTTTTGTGGTTACTGCCGCATAACCCGTACAAAAGCCTCTTCCAAATCCGGCGGCGACAGCCGCATGTCGTCAATGCCGATGCCGCACTCGCGCAAGCGCGCCAGAACCCCTTCAACCAGCCCCAGGTTCTCCAGCCGCAGCAAGTGCATGCCGTCACGTTCGCCGACCAGCAGGGGCGTCACTTCCGTCGGCAGGTGCATTCCCATGGGCAGGCGCAAGGCCAGCGTATGACCGGAAAACCGCGAAAGCAGGTTGCGGGTGGTATCGAGCGCGATAATTTTTCCCTGCTTGAGCAGCGCCAGCCGGCCACACAGCGCTTCCGCCTCTTCGAGATAGTGCGTAGTCAGGATGATGGTGTGGCCCTCGCCGTTGAGGCGGCGGATGAAATTCCACAGCCCCTGACGCAATTCGACATCAACACCGGCGGTGGGCTCGTCGAGAACGATCACCGGCGGCTTGTGCACCAGCGCCTGCGCCACGAGAACCCGGCGCTTCATGCCGCCGGAGAGGCGTCGCATGTTGACGTCGGCCTTGGCGGTGAGGTCGAGATTGGCGAGGATCTCATCGATCCAGTCGTCGTTCTTGCGGATACCGAAGTAGCCGGACTGGATGCGCAGGGTTTCGCGCACCGAGAAAAAGGGATCGAAAACCAGTTCCTGCGGGACGACGCCGAGCCGGCGGCGCGCCTCCTGGTAATTCCCCTGGACATCGTGCCCAAGTACCGTCAAGCGCCCGGAATCCGGCCGCGCGAGACCGGCGAGACAAGAAATCAGCGTGGTTTTACCGGCACCGTTGGGGCCGAGCAAGCCGAAGAATTCACCGGCTTCGATGTCGAGCGACACCCCGCCCAGGGCCTGCACCCGGCCAAAGCTCTTGACCACATTGGAGATGGAAACCGCCAGTGCCATGCCCGACCGACGGCGCTCAGCCGAGCGTCAGGATTTCATCAACCCCGTAAAGGTCGGCCAGCGCAGTGATGGCGGCGGGCAGGTTGGCAAACTGTATGCTGCGCCCGGCGGCTTCGCCGGAGCGCATCCATGCCAGCATGACGGCCAGCGCCGAGGAATCGGCTTCGGGCACCGCCTGCAGATCGATTGTTTCTTCCTGCTCTGTCAGCAGGTCCTTGCCGGCTTCCAGGAGTGTCGTGGCAGTGGAAATGACCATTGGGGCCGTAACGCTCAAACGGCCCCCGGTGCGCTCGATCATTTTGCCTTGCCCGCTTCCAAGGATTTGTTCTTGTTGGCGATGGCCTTGATCATGCCATCGACGCCGCCCGCCCGTACTTCATGGGCGAAC
>JAPUEC010000132.1:0-5379 GCA_027492775.1 Rhodocyclaceae bacterium | reverse complement strand
TGTCCCCTCTCACTTTTTTTTTTTTTGGTGGGGTTTGTCCTGCATCCGCCCCCCCACGCCGCCCGCCCGGACTTCCTGGGCGAACTGCTCGCGGTAGTTGGTTACAAGGCTGATGCCGCCGACGACGACGTCGTATACCTTCCAGCCGCCCTCCGCCTTCTCCAGGCTATAGTCGAGACGGATCGGCTGACCGCCGGACTGAACGATTTCGGTCTGAACCACCACATCGGTATCACCAGCATTCATCTTGAACGGCTTGTAGCGCACCTTCTGATCCTTGTAGCCGGTCAAGGCATTGGAGTAGGTCCGCACCAGCAGGGTCTTGAACTCCTGAGCCAGTTTCTGCTGCTGCTCGGGGGTAGCCTTGCGCCAGTCCTTGCCGACCGCCAGTGCCGTCATGTGCTGGAAGTTGAAATAAGGCAAAACCTTCTGGTCAACCAACTCGATGGCTTTGCGCGTGTTGCCGTTTTGCAGATCCTTGTCGGTACGGACGATGTTGAGCACTTCGTCGGTGACGCGCTTGATGAGTGCGTCCGGCGCTTCCTGCGCAAATGCGGAAAGCGAGAGGAGGGTGGCAAAAAGAAAAGTGATCAGTCGCTTCATTCTTGAATCCTTGTCAAATCAATCTTCGAGTTTCGGCGGCTTGCCGTCGAAGATCTGGTTCTGGCGGCGCTGCAGGTAGGCGTCGCGGATATAGTTGTATTTGTCGAGCGCCGCTTCATCCACGACCTTGTCGGAAGGGAGAAGGCTCGCGCGGATATCGACAAAACGCAGGGTACGGGCGCTGTTGCGCGCGGGAATGCGCTCGATGCCCCAGGAGACGGGATCGGCGTAACCTTCGACGATCATGCCGCCGGCGTCGCGCACGGTGCGCGGGCCGAAAACCGGCAGGAAGAGGTAGCCGCCGTCGCGAACGCCCCAGACCGCGAGCGTCTGGCCGAAGTCCTCATCGTGCTTGCTGAATCCCATTTCGCTGGCGACGTCGAAGAGACCGAAAATGCCGACGGTGGAGTTGATGAGCAAACGCGCGATATCGGACGCGCCGTCGCCCGGCTTGCCTTGCAGACCGTTATTGACGCCAATGAAGAGATCGCCGACGTTGCCGAAGAAGTTGCCGACGCCGGCTTTGACCGGCAGCGGCGCAACCGCGTCGTAGCCCTTGGCGAGCGGCTTGGCCACCGCGGCATCGACCACCTCGTTCACCTGGAACATGGCGCGATTAAAACCCTCGTGCGGATCCTTGGGGTTATTGGCCGTCGTCGCGCAACCGGATAGCAATAGCGCCGCCAGCCCTGCAACGAGCATCGTTTTCTTCCCGAGTGGGCCTGCCGTCATTGTTTTCATTGTTTCTCTTGTCCTTCCGACGCCTTGTTGAACAGGAACTGGCCAAGCATTTTCTCTAGCACCACCGCCGACTGGGTCTTCGCGATCATGTCTCCGGAATTCAATGTCTTTTCGTCACCACCAACATCGAAACCGACGTACTGCTCGCCCAAGAGCCCCGAAGTGTAAATGGCCGCAAACGTATCTTTGGGGAAACGATAGCGGCCGTCAATGGTCATGGTCACGACAGCCTCATAACTTTTGGGGTCGAATCGGATTTCCGCAACACGTCCGACCACGACACCGGCGCTTTTTACCGGCCCCCGTACTTTCAGGCCGCCGACATTGTCGAATTTCGCCTGGAGGGTATAGGCGTCGACAAAGCTATTGCCAGAAAGATTCCCGACTTTCAAAGACAGGAAAACCAGGGCGGCGAACCCGATCGCCACGAAAAATCCAACCCAGAGGTCTAAAGCAGTGCGATTCATCAGCTTCCTCGGAACATAAGTGCTGTCAGAATAAAATCGGCGAACAGGATAGCCAGCGCCGAGGTCACGACCGTGCGCGTGGTCGCCTTGGAAACGCCCTCGGCGGTGGGATCGGAATCGTAACCCTCGAATACGGCAATGATGGAAACCACTGCGCCGAAAACAAAACTCTTGATGACGCCATTGACGACGTCCTCGCGGAAATCCACGGCGGCCTGCATCTGCGACCAGAACGAGCCGTCGTCGACGCCAATCATGACGACGCCGACCAACCAGCCGCCGAAAACGCCCATGGCGGAAAAAAGCGCCGCCAGGAAAGGCATCGAAATCACGCCGCCCCAGAACCTCGGCGCCACGACGCGGGCGATGGGATTGACGGCCATCATTTCCATGGCCGACAACTGCTCGGTCGCCTTCATCAGACCGATCTCGGCGGTGATCGCCGACCCCGCCCGGCTGGCGAAGAGCAGGCCGGCGACCACCGGCCCCAGTTCCCGCACCAGCGAAAGCGAAACCAGCACGCCGAGCGCCTCGGATGAACCGAAGCGCTGCAGCGTGTCGTAGCCCTGAAGGCCGAGCACCATGCCAACGAACAGTCCGGAAACAAGAATGATGACCAGCGAGAGGACGCCGGAGAAATAGATTTCCCGTACCGTCAATTGAAAACGCCGCAATGCCGTGCCTGAAAGCCAGATGACGGCGACCAGGAAGCGCGCCGCAAATCCCAGGCGCCAAATGGCGCTGACCACGGGACGCCCGGCGGCGCGGAAAAAGCTGAGGAGATTAGCCATGGCTTTGCAACAGCTCCTCGCGATAGGGCTTGGCCCCGTAATGAAATGGCACCGGCCCATCCGCCTCGGCGTGGATGAACTGCTTGACGAAGGGCGCGTCGGACGCCTGGATTTCCTGCGGCGTACCCTCGGCGACGATGCGCCCCTCGGAAACGAAATAGACGTAATCCACGATCTTCAAAGATTCCTGCACGTCGTGCGTGACGACAATGGAGGTGGCGCCCAGCGCATCGTTGAGACGACGAATCAGTTGCCCGACAACGCCGAGTGAAATCGGGTCCAGCCCGGCGAACGGCTCGTCGTAGAGGATCAACATGGGATCGAGCGCGATCGTGCGCGCCAAGGCCACGCGTCGCGCCATGCCGCCCGATAGTTCGCTCGGCATCAGTTGCGCCGCGCCGCGCAAACCGACTGCATGCAGCTTCATCAACACCAGGTCGCGGATGATCTCCGGCGGCAGATCGGTATGCTCACGCAAGGGAAAGGCAACGTTGTCGAACACCGACATATCGGTGAAGAGCGCGCCGAACTGGAAGAGCATGCCCATGCGACGGCGCATTTCATAAAGGGCCTCGCGGTCCAGCTTGGGCACGTCGTATTTCGCAACGCGCAGGCTGCCGCTGGTCGGTTTGAGTTGCCCGCCGATGAGGCGCAGCAGCGTTGTCTTGCCGCAACCGGACCCGCCCATGACAGCGACCACACGCCGACGGGGAATCTGCATATGGATTCCCTGAAGCACGAGGCGATTGTCATAGCCGAAATGCAGATCGTCGATCTGGACGAGGATGTCTTCGGACACGTTTTTGTTTATTTGCTTAGCAATAGAAAAATGATTTTACCAGAGCCCCGGGCGACTTTCCGAGCCATGCTAAGATTGAATCCATAAAATATTTCACCAATCGCCCTGATTCCTTGGGCTCGATGCGCGGCGCGTTGGTGATGGAGGATCGGAAACAACCGCATCCGTCAGGCTGTTGTGCCCGGCGACAGGACGCTGGGTGCCGGCGTAGTTTTTGTCGATCACCAGCGATGTCACTCCTCTATCTCGAACACTTCGGTCTCAAGCGATCTCCTTTTCAGATCACGCCGGATATCGACTTTTTCTTTTCCGGCAGCCGGCGCGGCGACATTCTCAGCGCCCTGCTCCACGTCGCCAGCCACGAGGACGGCATCGTCACCGCCGTGGCGGAAGTCGGCAGCGGCAAAACCCTGCTGGCCCGGTTGATGATCAGCCGCCTGCCCGAGAACGTCAGCACCATTTACCTCGCCAATCCCTGTTTCAGCCGCGATGAAATCATCAGCGCCATTGCCCGCGATCTTGGCATGGCGGAGCTCCCGGCATCGATGGAGGAAAAACTCGCCCGCCTTTATCAGGAATTGCTTGCGCGGCATGCGAAGGGCGAGCGGGTACTGCTCGTGGTCGACGAAGCGCATACCATGCCCATGGAATCGCTCGAGGAAATCCGCTTACTCTCCAACCTCGAAACCAGCCATCACAAGCTGATCAACATCATGCTCTTCGGCCAGCCGGAACTCGACACCCTGCTGGCCGACCGCCGCTTGCGCCAGCTGCGCGATCGGGTGATCCACCGCTTCGAGCTGCCGCCGATGTCCCGTCATGACGGCATCGCCTATATCGATCACCGCTTGCGCACCGCCGGTTGGCACGGCGGCAAGCTCCTGACCGACGCCGCGGCCAATCTGTTGCTCAAAACCTCCGGCGGAAGGGCGCGACGCGTCAATCTGTTGGCCGACAAGGCGCTGCTCGCCGCCTACGCCGACGAGAAGATGACGGTCGAGGAGCGCCATATCAAAAGCGCCATTCGCGAGCTGCAGTCCGACCCCGCGGCGACGAACCGGCAGATGGCAATTCCCGGCAGAACCCTCGCCCTGCTCGCCTTGACGGCGCTGGTCACCGGACTCGCCGGCTATTGGATCGCCAGCCGCCAGGCAACCAGCGCGGCCGCCCCAACGGAAGCACGAAACCCGTTGCAGCAGCGCCCGGCTCAGGCTCCGGCTCAAGCTCCGGCTCCTACGCCGACTCCAGTGCCAATACCAGTTCCTGCAGGCGACGCCGTCGCGAAGGCCGCTCCTTCGGCGCAACCAACCGTCCCGCCTGCGGCGATCGCGGCCGGCCCGCAATCCGTCACCTCAAAGGAGGCTGATTCCACGCTCCCGGCCAGCGCGCCTGCGCCAACCGCCAAGACGGAGCAGCGTCCAAGCGCAATCGAGGCCGCCATGGAACGCACTGCTACCCGCCTGAAGGCCACAAATTCGTCCGGTTACACCCTGCAACTTGCCGCGCTGCCGGCGGCGACCGATTTGACACACTACTTTAAAGCCCTCGAGAGAAGCATTGATATTTCAAGTATTTATGCCCATAATCGAAAATACGGAGGGAAATCGTATGTCGCGATATATCTAGGCGATTACGATTCTGAAAAAGAGGCGAGAACTGCTTTGAGCCAACTACAAAAACCATTGACGATGGACAAGCCCATCGTTCGATCCTGGGCGAAGATTCGCCAGGAAGCGCAGCAATGACGAAGGCCGCCGCATCTCTTCGCGGAAAAGCGGCCGACGCCTCGCTTGCCGCCTTGTTCAAGCTAAGCTGCGTCGCACTTTTGGTCGCCGGCTGCGCCACTCCAGCACCGCCCCCGTCGACCCAGCATCTGCAGCCCGCGCCCACGGTTGCCGGCAAGGTTCCGGATTTTGCGTCCGCTCCGCCCCTGCCGCTCCCACCATAACCCGCTGCCAAGCCCGATGTATACAGCGTC
>JAPUEC010000131.1:19741-62939 GCA_027492775.1 Rhodocyclaceae bacterium | reverse complement strand
GACGAACATCCCAAGGCAACAACGCTCGAAGCGCTTGCCAAGATGAAACCGGCGTTCAAGAAGGAAGGGGGCACGGTCACCGCCGGCAATGCGTCGGGAATCAATGACGGCGCTGCCTTTCTGGTTCTAGCCGATGCGGGGGCGGCTAACCGAGAGGGGCATAAGCCGATTGCTCGCTTGGTTTCTTATGCGGTCGCAGGCGTCGAAGCCAGCCTCATGGGAGATGGCCCGATTCCCTCGACACGGATTGCGCTCGAACGTGGCGGTTTGAAGCTGGATCAGATCGATGTCATCGAAGCGAACGAGGCGTTTGCTGCCCAGGCGCTGGCGGTGGTCAAAGGACTCGGGCTGGATCCCGAAAAGACGAATCCCAATGGTGGCGCCATCGCGCTTGGGCACCCGGTGGGCGCCACCGGCGCGGTCATCGTGACCAAGCTGTTGCATGAAATGGTGCGGGTCAATGCCCGTTACGGCTTGGCGACCATGTGCATTGGCGGCGGCCAGGGGATCACTACCATCTGGGAGCGCTGTTGACGTGCTGGCGGGCCGGCGCAGGGCAGAAGCATCTTGCTGCCAGGCGCCAGCGACATGGCTACAACGTCGTCGGGTCGATGGTAACCCGGAGATTTCCCCAGTGCCGCCCGTTGACCAGGATCGGTGAGGCGATATCCGTCAAGATCATGCCGCCCGCAACGCCAAGATAGGTTTGGGCGATGAAGGGTTCCGTGTTGCGTGCCGCACGGAGCCCAACCGGATCGTTGAAGATGCGTTTGTGGCGACTGAAGACGACGTCTTTTGCCGGATCGCCGGTTTGTACGGAATATGTTCGAATATGCGTGGGAGCGTAACCGTTGGCGTCGACAGGGAGCATTGAAATGACCCCGTATTCCTTTTGCAGCCCGGATTCCATGATGGTTTGAAATTCCTGTTCGACGAGTTTGTCGTAGGCCGTTTCGTACTTGGGCGGGGTGATGTTGGGCATCTGGCGGTAGGCCTGGTCGAAAACGTTGACGCCTCGGTCGGCGTGCTGTTGCAAGACCGCCTGAATCTTGTCGCGGTATGACCAGCAGTAATCGACCGCGCGCTCGAAATTGCCCATACCCAGCCGGAACCGCGCTCCCGAAGCGAGGATATCCTCGGTGGCGGTGTTGAGCTTGCCCGCGGAATCGAGCGAGTGGCGCATCTTCTCGCCAAGATCATGGCTGAGACTGTCGATTTCCTGCGCGCGCCCGAGAATTTCGCGGCTCGAAGCCTCGAGTTGAAGCATGGCGCTGGAAATACCATGAAGCTCGTCGGTCGTGGCGCTGAAGTTATCGACCATGCCGTTGAAGCTTTGGGAAGCCTGCTCGACCGCCATTCGGGCGTTTTCAGTGTCGGCGCTGACCTGACGGGTCACCTCGAGGGTATTGTCGGCGAGATCGGTCATCGCCAAGGTGCTGCCGGTGATGGTCGTTGCGGCGGCCTTGGCACGCTCGGCGAGCTTGCGCACCTCGTCGGCGACGACGGCGAAGCCACGCCCCTGTTCGCCGGCTCGGGCGGCTTCAATGGCGGCATTCAAGGCCAGCAGGTTGGTCTGATCGGAAATGTCCTGGATCAACTGGGTGATCTGGTTGATTTCATGCGAATGCTTCGAGAGCGATTCGACGGTAGTGCGGAAAGTCTGTTGCCGCTGGTTGATGGTGGCAATGCTGGTGACCAGCGTGTTCAGTTCTTCCTGGGAATGACGGGCATCGTCGAGGCGGTTCTGAGCGACGGCGTTAAGGGCGGCGGCGCGGCTGGAGACATTGACGGCGGTATCGGTGACGGCGGCGCAGGAGACGCTGATATCTCGGGCCAGGGCTTCCTGTTTTTCGGTACCGGCAGCGGCATTGGTCAGGTGATCTTTGACCCGCACCGCCTCGACGGCGATCCGCACCGCCTGGCGCCGGATGATGTCCAGCATTTCCCGCAGCTTGCCGAGAAAGGCGTTGTAGTTTCGGCCAATCACTCCCAGCGCTGAATTGTTTCCCAAGTCCAGATTCTGAGCGAGATTGCCTTGACCGGACGAGGCCTTTTCGACGACTTCCGCAACTTTGCCGAGGGGGGCAAGCAGGGCACGTCGGATATAGATGGCGCCGACGAGCGCAGAGACCACGGCGAAAACCAGAGTGACCAGGACGAGCTTCCATCCTCCCGAAGCGCCGCCGGAAGTCAGCGATGCAAACAGGATCGGGAGAGCCGTAAATACAGCAACGCCTCCCAAAGCACCCGCGACGATGGGTGTCAGGCCCGCATTCTTATTCATGCTCCCTCCAACTCATTTCTTTGCCTAAGCTGTTCATATGAGCGCGTTTTGCCAACTGGCTTCCGCACTTCATTATGCCGAATTATATAGCCCCAACGGCCTCTGGCGCTAAAACTTGAGGTAACGCCCGCGTAAATATTGGATTTCCGCTGCACAGCCATCGTCGGCGCTTATGCGGCGATACGCCGATAGATGGCGAAGCGGCCGGCATCGATCTTCCCCTCATGGAGGGCCTGACGCAGGGCGCAATCGGGTTCCCGGTCGTGGCGGCAATCGCGGAATCGGCATTGGCCCAGATAGGGCGCGAATTCGACGAAGGCCTGCTCCAGTGCGCTTCGGTCGAGGTGGGAAAGCCCGAATTCCTGCAAGCCCGGAGAATCGATGATATGGGATTGCGCATCGAGGTGATAAAGGCGAGCATGCGTGGTCGTATGCTTGCCGGAATCGAGCGCCGCCGAAATCTCCCGGGTGGCCGCATTGGCCTCGGGGATGAGGGCATTGATCAACGTGGATTTCCCCATGCCCGACTGCCCGACGAGGACGCTGGTATGGCCGGTGAGAAAGGGGCGCAGATCATCCGCATGCGCCCGCGCCGAAAGTTCAAGCACCCGGTAGCTCAATTGGCGAAAACAATCCAGTTGACCTCGTGCCCCCGGCAACTGTGGTTGCAGGTCGCATTTGTTGAGGACGATGAGACTGGCGATGTGCTGGGTTTCTGCCGCCAGAAGCGCTCGCGTCACCAGTTCTGGCGAGAAAGCGGGTTCGCAGGCAACGACGATGACGATTTGATCGGCGTTCGCGGCGATCAGCTTCTGGCGGAACTCGTTGGAGCGATACAACAGGCTGCGCCGCGGCAATATCTTTTCGATGACGCCCTGATCGGCCGATGTACGGCCGAATTCAACCTCGTCGCCGCAAGCGATCTCGCTTTTTTTCCCCCGCGGGAAACACGAGAGGCGAATTCCATCCGCAGTTTCGACCAGATATTGACGGCCATGCGCAGCAACGACAATGCCGGATTCGGTCATGTCGTCGCGATTTGCGGCTGGCGCTGTAGGTGCTCGATCCGCGCGGCGGCCGGCGGGTGGGAATCATAAAAGAGCGAATGCAGGGGGTCGGGCGTCAGCGTGGCCGCGTTGTCCTCGTAGAGCTTGACCAGCGCCCGCACCAAGTCGTCGGCGCTGGCGTGCTCGGCGGCATAGGCATCGGCTTCGAACTCATGTCGCCGCGACATGAAACTGCTCAGCGGCGCCGCGGGAAAGGTGAACACCGGCATGACGAGGAAAAAGAGGATCAGCGCCAAGGCTGTATTGCCGCTAGAGACGCCAAGGCCCTGATAGAACCAGGAAGCATCGATCAATTGCCCGAGCAACCAGAGGAAGCCGAGGGAAAGCGCGAACATGAGCGCGATGCGCTTGATCACATGACGATGCCGGAAGTGGCCCAGTTCATGGGCAAGAACAGCTTCGATTTCGGTTGGTAACAGGCGTTCGAGCAGAGTGTCGAAAAAAACGATGCGCTTGCTCTGACCAAAGCCGGTGAAATAGGCATTGCCGTGGCTGGAGCGTTTTGAGCCATCCATGACGAAAAGGCCGCTTGAGCGAAAGCCGCAACGCGCGAGCAAGGCCTCAATGCGGCTTTTGAGCCCTTCATCCGCCAATGGACTGAATTTATTGAAGAGCGGGGCGATCCACGTCGGGTAGACGAAGAGGATCGCCAGATTGAACACCGACCAGAAAAGCCAGACATACAGCCACCAAAGGCTGCCCATGGCGTTCATCAGCCAGAGCACGGCGAGAAGGACCGGTGCACCGATGATCAAGGCAAGCAGCGCCTGCTTCGCGAGATCGGCGATAAAGAGGGCAGGGGTCATGCGATTGAAACCGAAACGCGCTTCGATGACGAACTGGCGGATTAAAGAAAAAGGCAAATCGACAAGGCCGGAAACGATGGCAACGCTGAAAACGATCGCTACGCCGTAGGCGAGGCCGCTCAGATGCGCGATCCAGAAATCGTGCAAGGCCTGGATTCCGCCGCCAAAGGTCAAGAGGAGCAGGAGGAGCGCTTCCGCGACGGTTGCCTGCATGGCGAGGCGTGTCTTGGCCGCGGTATAGTCGGCGGCTTTCTGGTGAGCCGGAAGCGTGATGCGCTCGGCAAAACGGTCCGGGACGCGGTCCCGGTGGCTCAGCACGTAAACGATATGCCGCCGCGCCAACCAAAGGCGGGTGATGGTGGTGAGCGCCAGGAGCGTCAGGAAAACGAGGGCAAAGGTGGCAGGCATCGAGCTATGAGAGAATACGCGCTTTTTGAAGCAGAGAATTATATGGCACGCGATGCGAATAACCTCGTCTGGCTGGACATGGAAATGACCGGCCTCAATCCGGACAGCGACCGCATCATCGAATTGGCCATGGTGGTGACCAATGGCTCATTGGAACTGGTGGCCGAATCGCCGGCCTGGGTGGTGCATCAAAGCGACGCCGTCCTGGCTGGAATGGACGAGTGGAACCAGAAAACCCACGGTCGTTCGGGCTTGATCGAAAAGGTGCGCGCCAGCGCGCAGGACGAAGCCGCAGTGGCGGCCGAGGCGCTGCACTTCCTGGAAAAATACGTTTCCAAGGGCGCTTCGCCGATGTGCGGCAATTCGATCTGTCAGGACCGCCGATTCATGGCCCGTTACATGCCCGAACTCGAGACCTGGTTCCATTACCGCAACCTAGATGTCAGTACCCTCAAGGAACTCAGCAAGCGTTGGGTGCCTGAAGTGTATAAAGGGTTCAAAAAGAAAAGCCGGCATACGGCGCTGGCCGATATTTACGAATCTATCGACGAGTTGAAGTACTACCGCGAGCACTTTCTCAAGATCTGATCAGCGGCGGAAGAGGCGGAAGCGCTCCTTGCGGTCACCGGGGCGGCTGCCCTCCCAGACCTTGCTCCAGCCCCGTTCAACCGAAATCCTGGCCCCAAGAGTGTCCTGTATCAGCAGCCATTGGCAATCCGGGGCGGCCGGGGCCGGTTTGGGCTCCACTCCGACGAAATAGGCCAGCGAAGCCCGCTGGGTGTCGCCCAGATTCCGCTCGGCGATGCAACCATGATTGGCGGGCAATTCCCGGGAAATGGCTTCCGCAACCGGACGGTAGCTGCGGCCATAGTCGAACCAGGGTAGCCACAACAAGGCCGCCAGCAGCCAGAAGGTCGTGAATCCCATCGCCCAATGCACCAGGCTGCGGTAGGGCGAACGCTGCGACGTCAGCATCAGCCATATCCACAATGCCGATACCGCCAACGCGCAAGCGACGGCGAAGAGATCGAAGTTTCCGACGAAGCCCGGGCGGAGTATCACCGCCCGCTGCGCCAGTTTTTCCGGCCAACCCAAGGTGAGCGCCGACCAGCCGACCCAGACCAGAATGGCGAAGAAGCTGAAGTTCATCATCGAGAACCACTCGAACGCCCTGGCCGCGCCGCGCCGCAGAATCAGCGCGCCGGGCGTCGCCAGCAGCGCCAGGGGCGGGAGCAGAAGCAGCGTCGACAGCTCCTTGGGGCGATAGGCGAATAGCAACAGGAGCAGCGTCAGCGCGAGCAGGCTAAGAGGGAGAGCGATCTTGCCCTTGCTCAAATCCTTGCGATGCGTCCAGAGCGTCCAGCCGGCGATGAAGATGGTGGGGAAGGCGACGAATGGCAGTAGCCCGAGATAACCGCCAAGAGCGGGAAGGAAGGGCGAGCCGCTGCTCAGCTGCTGGCGTTCGGCCAACAGCCAGCCGTTGAGGCGCGCCGGCTCCAACGCGCCGAGGAGCAAGGGCCAGGGTAGCGCCAGTGCAAGGAAAACCAGCCAGCCGAGCAAGCAGCTTCGCCATGCGTGGCGTTCGGCCTTGAGCGCCCAGATGGCTAAGGGACCGGCGGCAACAAGCGGCAGCGTGGGGGCGAAACCGGTACCGAGCAGGCAGCCCGCGAGTGAAAGCCCGTAGACCGCGCCCGCGATTTTTGGCCGCCGGCCGAAAGCGACTACCGATGCGAGGGTGCCGCAATAAGCCGCCAAAGCCACCAGGAGCGGCTGGGCCTCGTGAGCGTTGATGACTAGGCCGGCGCTCCCGGCCAGCAACAAGGGGCTGGCAGCGGCGTGTTCCTTGCCATACAGTTCCCGCCCGGCGTAATAGAGGGCGACCAGCGCCAGCGCCACCCAAACGCCGCTGGCGAAGCGGATGGCGTCATGGAGCGGAATCAGCCAGCCCAACAGCTTGCCGGTGAGGGCGGCGCTCCAATAGTAAAGCGGTGGCTCGTCGAATGCGCGTCCTGCCAGATCGGGCGAGAGCCAATCGTTGTGGGCCAGGATGTTCCAGGTGGTGGCAATATGGATGGCATCCTCGCCCTTCCACGGATCGCGCCCGAAGAGGCCGGCCACGACATAAAAAGCGAGCATGGCAGCCAGCGCCCAGCCGGAAGGAGGGAAGCTTAAACCGCGGCGAATTTTGGCGATGAGCTCGGGCATAAACGAAAAAGGCAGCCGTCGGCTGCCTTCTGCGTGCGTTTGCGTCGTCCGCTTAGGCGGCGGACTTGTTGCGCAGGGCGCCGAACTTCTGGTTGAACTTCTCGACGCGGCCGGCGGTGTCGACGATCTTTTGCTTGCCGGTGTAGAACGGATGGCAGGCGGAGCAGACTTCGATGTGCAGTGGCTTCTTCATGGTCGAGCGTGTGGAAAACGTGTTCCCACAGGAGCAGGTCACCTGAACTTCAGCGTAATCGGGGTGAATTGCGTTTTTCAATTTTCTATCCTCTCAGCAAGCGGCCGGCGGTTTTGGCCGGCCTTGAAAACCCAACATTATCCTTGAAAATTCAATGACTGGCAATGTGTCGCGCCCGAAAAAAAGGCGGGTTAGCCACGACGCATGGCATCGAAGAATTCGGCGTTGCCCTTGGTCGACTTGATCTTGTCGAGTAGGAATTCGACCGCATCGATATCGTCCATCGGATAAAGCAGTTTGCGCAGTACCCACATCTTCTGCAGGACGTCGGGCTTGAGCAGCAGCTCTTCGCGGCGGGTGCCGGAGCGGTTGACGTTGATCGAAGGGTAAATCCGCTTCTCCGACATCTTGCGGTCGAGGTGGATTTCCATGTTGCCGGTGCCCTTGAATTCTTCGTAAATCACATCGTCCATACGGGAACCGGTCTCGACCAGCGCCGTTGCGATGATGGTGAGCGAACCGCCTTCCTCGATATTGCGGGCGGCGCCGAAGAAACGCTTAGGCTTTTGCAGGGCGTTGGCGTCGACACCGCCGGTGAGTACCTTGCCGGAGGCCGGTTGGACGGTGTTGTAGGCGCGGGCCAGGCGGGTAATTGAATCGAGCAGGATGACGACATCCTTCTTGTGCTCGACCAGGCGCTTGGCCTTCTCGATAACCATTTCGGCGACGTTGACATGACGGGTTGCCGGTTCGTCGAAGGTCGAGGCGACGACCTCGCCGCGAACGGTCCGGGTCATTTCCGTCACTTCTTCTGGTCGCTCGTCGATGAGCAGCACGATCAGCGTGACGTCGGGATGGTTGGCGGTAATGGCATGGGCGATGTGCTGCAGCATGACCGTCTTGCCCGATTTTGGCGGAGAGACGATCAAGCCGCGCTGGCCGGCGCCGATCGGCGAGATCATGTCGATCACGCGGCTGGTGATGTTTTCCTCGGCTCTGATTTCGCGCTCCAGACACAGCATGCGTGTCGGGTGCAGCGGCGTCAGGTTTTCGAACATGATCTTGTTCTTGGTCGCCTCGGGCGGCTCGCCGTTGATGCGATCGAGCTTGGTCAGCGCGACATAGCGCTCGCCATCCTTGGGTGTGCGGATCTCGCCTTCGATGCTGTCGCCTGTGCGCAGGTTGAAGCGGCGAATCTGGGACGGTGAGACGTAGATGTCGTCCGTTCCGGCGAGATAGGAGCTGTCCGGCGAGCGCAGGAAGCCAAAACCGTCCGGCAGGATTTCGAGCGTGCCGTCGCCGAAAATGGACTCGCCTTTTTTAGCCTGGCTTTTCAGCAAGGCAAAGAGCAAGTCCTGCTTGCGCAGACGGTTGGCGTTTTCAATGCCGGCGGTGGCCGCCATTTCCAGCAGTTGGCTGACGTGGAGATTTTTAAGTTCGGAAAGATGCATGTAGGCGACGCCCCGGGATGGCCATGCGGCCTGGGCGCAATTGTTATGGGTTTTGCTGGGAATGCTACGGGACCTGAAAGCAGTGTTTCGCTTTCAGGCGCCCACAATAAGAGGATTAAAGATTGCTGTCAATGAATGCCGTCAATTGCGACTTCGACAAGGCGCCGACCTTGGTCGCCTCGACGTTGCCGTTCTTGAACAACATCAACGTGGGAATGCCGCGGATGCCGAACTTGGCGGGCGTCGCCTGATTGTCGTCGATATTGAGCTTGGTGACTTTGAGCTTGCCCGCATATTCGCCAGCTACCTCATCGAGGATGGGGGCGATCATCTTGCAGGGGCCACACCATTCTGCCCAGTAATCGACGAGAACAGGCTGCGGCGATTGCAACACTTCGTTTTCGAAAGTGTCGTCGGTGACGTAATGGATATGCTCGCTCATGAAAGATCCTTATGCATCAGGAGAGGGGACTTGGGGAAAGGTGCACAAAGCGTGCGGTGACGTCCGTAGGATGCTAACCAAAATTGCTTATGAAGGGAAGCCGGAATGTCCCTCGGGGGCGACCGCAAAGCAAAAAACCCGATGCGATGGTGTTTTCCACCAAAGTCATCGGGTTTTCGCTTGGAGCGCGATGGAGTTTATTCGCCGATGGGCAGCACGTGGCGTCCGCACTTTTCGTTCAGGACTTCAGCCACGCCCAGATAGAAGGCGCTGGCGCCGCAGATGATGCCCTCGTAACCGGCGATCACCGCCAGTGTTTCGGACTCAAGGGCGAAATGCAGGGCCAGGAGACCGAAGAGCACGACGAGGGAGCCGAAAACGAATTGCAGCACCTTGTTGCTGTTCAGGGTGCCGTAGAACATGAAGGCGGAGAAAACGCCCCACACGGTCATGAAGGCAGCCATGCCAGCGGCGCTGGGCTTTTGAACCTGCGGCATGCCCAAGGCCGGCAGCAGCCAGATTCCGACGAGCGTGATCCAGAAGAACCCGTAAGAAACGAACGCGGTCATGCCGAAAGTGTTGCCACGGCGATACTCAAGGGTGCCGGCGATGATCTGCGCCATACCGCCGTATAAAAGGCCCATGGCGACGATAATCGAGGTAACCGGGAAAAAGCCCGCGTTATGGAGATTAAGCAAGATGGTGGTCATGCCGAAGCCGAGCAGGCCGATCGGGCCGGGATTGGCCGTGACCAGCGCCTTTGCGGCAGTGACTTGAGTTTGTTGCTGCGTTGCTTGTACGGCTTGGTTCATATGAGCCTTTCACATAATGCTATAAGTTATCAAATCCGGTATTTCATGGCGCAAGAATCCCGTGGATGCTGCTTGAAACGGGGACGGGATTGCTACGACTTGCGCGTTGAAAAAACGCTTAAATTGCGAGATGCGCGGATTATCTCATAGCGCTGCTTTTTTGCTAGTTTTTTTGAACTTTAAAAAAAATAATTTGTCGCCTTGCCGCAGGGCCTTGCTCCGCCAGGTTTCCCGGTCGAATCAAGCCTTTGTGAATGCCTGCGGATGCTCTAACATAGTCAAGACTAGAAGGACGCAAAGGGTGAACGCATGCAGGTCAGAGAAATTATCCGCATCAAGGGCAATGCGCTATTTACAGCGACGCCGGGCCAGTCTTTAGCGGCTGCGATCGAGACCATGGCGGATGGCGACGTCGGTTCCCTGGTGGTCATGGAAAACGGCCGGATGGTCGGAATGCTGACTTTCCGGGAGGTTTTGCGTGCCGTACGCGAGCATTCCGGAAAAACCGAGGGCGTCACCATCGCTGACGTCATGATCTCCGATCCGGTCACGGTGACACCGGATACCGATATCAACGAGTTGCGCCGGATCATGATCGACACCCGTTCGCGCTACCTGCCGGCAATGGATGGGACCACCTTGCTCGGTGTCGTTTCGTTTCTGGATGTGGCAAAGGCGGTGGTGGAAGAGCAGGGCTTCGAGAACCGCATGTTGAAGAGCTACATCAAGCACTGGCCGGAAGAAACCGCCTCGCCGGGTTGAGCGTCAGCGCCCATCCCAACCATAGCGCTTGCTGCGCTGCCAGCGGGTATCGGGCTTCAAGCGCGGATTGAGCGTCTGCTGCATCCGCGGCTTGGCTTCCGGCGGGGGACCAGGCTGGGCGGGAGTGCGCGGCGCAGGTTTTTTTCGGCGTTGTCGGCATGGTATAAACTCGTCATTCCATTTTAGCGCGTCCTTTTCAATGTCCGGCAATACGTTTGGCAAGCTATTTACGGTGACTTCCTTTGGCGAGTCGCACGGCGCGGCAATCGGCTGCGTCGTGGATGGTTGCCCTCCGGGTCTGCCGCTTTCGGAAGCCGATATCCAGGCCGACCTCGATCGACGCAAACCCGGCACCTCGCGCCATGTCACGCAGCGGCGCGAGCTCGATAGCGTGGAAATCCTTTCCGGGGTATTCGACGGCAAGACGACCGGAACGCCCATCGGCCTGCTCATCCGCAATCAAGACCAGCGCAGCAAGGATTACGGCAACATCGCCGAAACCTTCCGCCCAGGGCATGCCGATTACACTTACACGCAGAAATACGGTTTTCGGGATTACCGCGGCGGTGGCCGCTCTTCGGCGCGCGAAACGGCGGTGCGGGTGGCGGCGGCCGCAATCGCCCGAAAGTGGCTGAATGCGCGGTATGGCCTGACGGTTCAAGGATGGATGAGCGCGCTGGGGCCGATCGAGATTCCATATGTCAGCGCCGAGCACATCGGGGAGAACCCGTTTTTCGCCCCCAACGCCGAGATCGTCCCTGAGCTTGAGGCTTACATGGATAGTCTGCGCAAGGCCCGCGATTCCGTTGGGGCGAAGATTACCGTCCGCGCTGCAAACGTTCCTCCCGGCTGGGGCGAACCGGTGTTCGATCGGCTCGATGCCGAAATCGCCTACGCATTTTTGGGAATCATGGCCTTAAAAGGCGTCGAGATCGGCGCCGGGTTTGCGAGCGTTGCCCAGAAGGGCAGCGAGCACGGCGACGAAATGCGGCCGGAGGGTTTCCTGTCCAATCATGCAGGCGGAATCCTTGGCGGGATATCGACCGGCCAGGAGATCGTCGTCAACATCGCCATCAAGCCTACTTCTTCGATTGCGCAAGCGCGGCGCTCCATCGACGCCAAGGGAAATCCGATCGATGTCGCGACCGAAGGCCGGCATGACCCTTGTGTCGGAATCCGCGCCACCCCGATTGCCGAGGCGATGCTTTTGCTGGTGCTGATGGACCATGCGCTACGTCATCGGGCGCAGTGCGGCGACGTGGTTTGCGAGACCCCTCGCATCGCGTGAAAAAACGCGTAGTATTCGAATTGGCATTTACCTGAATCGAGTGCAGTAATCTGGAATGTAAGGGGGTAAAAAATGCAAGTCGAACATCACGACCTGGCCAGCGAATTCCCGCACATGCGTGACGCCATCGAAGCGCTCAAGGCCTCGAATGCGCTCTTCGCAAAAACCTATGCCCGATATCATCGGTTGACCGGCAATGTCGAGAATCTTGAAGAACACGACATGCCCGTTTCCGACTTCACTCTTGAAGAGATGAAGAAGATGCGGATCAAGCTCAAGGACGAGCTGTACCACTTTCTTCTAGCCTTCCGAACCGGCCAGCAACACTCGTGATGAAGTGATTGCAGCGCATCCGCTAGAATCGGCGGATGCGTTCTCTGCCCTATTGGCGCCTTTCGGGCTACTACTTTTTCTATTTCGCCTTCAACGGCGCCTTCATGCCCTATTTTGGGCTGTATCTCCAATCGCTCAAATTTTCCGCCTGGGACATCGGCCTGCTGATGTCCCTCATGCAGGTGATGCGCCTGTTCGGGCCAAGTGTTTGGGGCTGGCTGGCGGACCGGGGCCATCGGCGCGTTGCCATCGTTCGCCTTGCCGGGCTGGTCAGCTTGTTGGGCTTCACGGCCTTTTTTTGGCTGCGCGATTTCAACGGCATGATGTTGGCCATGGGCCTGCTCGCCTTTTTCTGGAGTGCCGCGCTGCCCTTGGTCGAAACGCTGACCTTCAATCATCTGCGGGGTGCGGCCGGGCGGTATAGCCGGATTCGTCTCTGGGGATCGGTCGGTTTCATCATCGCCGTGATGGGGACCGGCGCATTGCTCGACCGCGCGCCGCTTTCAAGCCTGATCTGGACATGCTGGTTGCTGCTCGCCGGCATCCTCATGATCGCGCTGATGGTCCCCGATGCGGCGCCGGAGCCGCATCAGCGTGGCGCAATGCCCATATTCCAGATCCTACGGCAGCCCCGCATCCAGGCGCTGTTCGCCGCCTGCTTTGCCATGTCCGCTGCCCACGGGGCGCTGTATGTGTTCTATTCGATCCACTTGGCCGATCACGCTTATACCAAGACCGAGGTCGGCGCGCTCTGGTCGCTTGGCGTCGTGGCGGAGATCTTTGTCTTCATGGCCATGGCGCGGGTCGAGCAACGCTATTCGTTGCGTACCGTCTTGATGGCCTGTTTCATGGCGGCCATCGTGCGCTTTCTCTTGATCGGATGGACGATTGAAGTGGTGACCTTGGCGATCTTGGCACAAGTCCTGCATGGGCTCACCTTCGGTGCTTATCACGCGGCGGCCATTGCTGCCGTCAACCGATGGTTTCCAGGAAACTCTCAGGCGCGCGGTCAAGCCATATATTCGAGCGTGAGTTTTGGGGCTGGCGGCCTCGTGGGCGGCATGATCAGCGGTTGGACCTGGGATTGGATAGGCGCCGCATGGACGTATACCTTCAGTTCAATTTTTGCGCTGGCCGGTCTTGTCATGATTGCCTGCTGGGTTCGTGACGCGCCCGCTGGCGAGGAGAACAAACCATGAAATCATGTGCCTCACGCGCTTGCCTGCTTCGTTGTTCCCTGGTGTTGATGCTTGCCTTGGCTTCCATTTCCTGCGCCACCAAGCGCTCGACTTCGGAAGGGGTGGTCGGCGTGGACCGCAAGCAAACCCTCTGGCTTTCCTCGGGCGAGGTCAACCAGGCCTCGGAGCAGGCCTACGTCAACACTTTGCGTGAGGCCGACCAGAAACATGCCTTGAATCGCGATCCCGGAGCCCTGACAAGGGTACGGGCCATCGCCAATCGTTTGATCCCGGCGACGGCGGCATTCAGAAGCGATGCGCCCGGCTGGAAATGGGAAGTGAATGTCATCCAGTCCAACGAATTGAACGCCTGGTGCATGCCCGGCGGGAAAATTGCGGTATATACGGGCCTCATCGATCGCTTGAAGCTGACCGATGACGAATTGGCAGCGGTCATGGGCCATGAAATCGCCCATGCCTTGCGGGAGCATGGTCGCGAACGTGCATCGCAGGCGATGGCAACCGGCCTCGGGTTGGCGGTTGTCGGAGCGGCGGCAGGTGCAAACAAGGGGCAGATGGATCTTGCCGGCATGATTGCCAACCTGACCATCAATTTGCCCAATAGCCGTCAGTTCGAAACCGAGGCCGATCGTGTCGGTGTCGAGTTGGCGGCGCGCGCCGGCTATGACCCGCGGGCGGCGCTGACGCTTTGGGACAAGATGAAGAGCGCTGGCGGCGGCGCACCGCCGCAATGGCTGTCAACGCATCCTTCGAACGAAAGCCGGCAGCACGACCTGGCGGAATATTCCCGGCGTGTGCTGCCCCTTTACGAGGCAACATTGGCACAACGGCGGCGCTAATGCGATAATTTCCCGTTTTCAATGGCCCGGGTTCGCATATGTCGAAGACTCTGTACGACAAGCTCTTTGACAGTCACGTCGTCCGTCAGGAAGAAGACGGGACTGCACTGCTCTACATCGATCGCCACCTCATTCACGAGGTGACCAGTCCGCAGGCCTTCGAGGGCCTGAAACTAGCGGGGCGCAAGGCTTGGCGGCCGGCTTCCATCGTTTCGACGCCGGATCACAATACCCCGACCGACCATTGGGAAGACGGGATTGCCGATCCCGTCTCACGCCTGCAAGTGGAAACGCTCGATTCCAATATCCGTGAAGTCGGCGCGCTGGCGTATTACCCCTTCAAGGATCTGCGCCACGGCATTCTGCACGTGGTCGGCCCGGAAAATGGCGTCACCCTGCCGGGCATGACCGTCGTTTGCGGCGATTCTCATACCGCGACGCACGGCGCCTTCGGCTGCCTGGCGCATGGCATCGGGACTTCCGAAGTCGAGCATGTGCTGGCGACCCAGTGCCTGTTGCAGAAGAAAATGAAGTCCATGCTCATTCGCGTGGATGGGAAGCTCGGCAAGGGCGTCACTGCCAAGGACATCGCCCTGGCAGTGATTGGCCGCATCGGTACCGCGGGCGGCACCGGTTATGCGGTGGAATTCGCCGGTTCCACCATTCGCGGTCTTTCCATGGAAGGCCGGATGACGCTCTGCAACATGGCTATCGAGGCGGGCGCCCGCGTCGGCTTTGTCGGTGTCGATGAAACGACCATCGAATATCTACGCAACCGTCCCTTCGGTCCCAAGGGCGACATGTTCGAAAAAGCTGCCGCCTATTGGCGCACCCTGAAGAGCGATGACGACGCCAAGTTCGACGCCGTCGTCAGCTTCGACGCGACCCAAATCCAGCCGCTGGTGAGCTGGGGCACTTCGCCGGAAATGGTCATCACCATCGGCGACAGCGTGCCCGATCCGGCCAAGGAGAAAGACCCGGTCAAGCGCGAAGGCATGGAGCGCGCACTGCAATACATGGGCCTCAATCCCAACACGCCGATCAAGTCGGTCAAGATCGACAAGGTTTTCATCGGCTCCTGCACCAATTCCCGCATCGAGGATCTGCGTGAGGCAGCGTCGGTGGTCAAGGGCCGCAGCGTCGCCGCCAACGTCAAGCTGGCGATGGTCGTGCCGGGCTCCGGTCTGGTCAAGCGCCAGGCCGAGGAAGAAGGACTGGACAAGGTCTTCCTGGCCGCAGGCTTCGAATGGCGCGAACCCGGCTGTTCGATGTGCCTGGCGATGAACGCTGATCGGCTGGAGCCGGGCGAGCGCTGCGCTTCAACCTCCAATCGCAATTTCGAGGGCCGGCAAGGTCCTGGAGGACGCACGCATTTGGTCAGCCCAGGCATGGCGGCAGCAGCGGCCATTGCTGGTCATTTTGCGGATGTCCGCGATCTTCCATAAGGAGCTGACATGAAAAGGGTAGGGCTTTTCATTCTGGTATCGATCACCTTCATTCTGGCCGCCTGCAATACCGTGCAGGGCGTGGGCAAGGACATCAAGAAGGGTGGCGAGGCCATCGAAAGAGCGGCAAACAAGTAAGGAAATCATGGAAAAATTCGTTCACCTTCAAGGGCTGGTGGCACCGCTCGATCGCAACAATATCGACACCGACGCCATCATTCCCAAGCAATTCCTGAAGTCCATCAAGCGCTCGGGCTTTGGCCCCAATGCCTTCGATGAGTGGCGCTACATGGACGTCGGCCAGCCCGGCGAGGATTCCACCAACCGCCCGAAGAATCCCAATTTCGTGCTCAACCAGCCGCGCTATCAGGGCGCTCAGATTCTGCTCACGCGCCAAAACTTCGGCTGCGGCAGCTCGCGCGAGCACGCCCCGTGGGCGCTTCTGGATTTTGGATTCCGCGTCATCATCGCCGAGAGCTTCGCCGACATCTTCTTCAACAACTGCTTCAAGAACGGCATCCTGCCCATCGTCCTGCCGGGCAATGAGATCGAGGAATTGTTCAAGCAGACCGAGACGACCGAAGGCTATAAGCTGACCGTCGATTTGCCGGCTCAGACCGTGGTTCGCCCGGACGGCCGCGCCCTGCGCTTCGACATCGATTCGTTCAGGAAGGAATGCCTGTTGAATGGTTGGGACGACATCGGCCTGACCCTGCGCCATGCGGAGGAAATCCAAGCCTTCGAAGAGCGGCGCCGGGCCGAGCAACCCTGGCTTTTTGCGTAATTTTTAGGGAGTCATAGTGAAGATTTGCGTTTTGCCGGGTGACGGCATCGGCGTTGAAATCACCGCCCAGGCGGTGCGCGTTCTCAAGGCGCTGGACTTGAAGTTTGAAATGGAAGAAGCGCTGCTCGGCGGCATTGCCGTCGATCAAACCGGCAGCCCTTATCCGGAGGCCACCGCCAAGCTGGCGCGCGCGGCCGACGCCGTGCTGCTGGGCGCCGTGGGCGGTCCGAAGTGGGACAACATGCCGCGCGAACAGCGCCCGGAGCGCGGCCTGCTCGGCATCCGCAAGGATCTCGGCGTCTTCGCCAACCTGCGCCCGGCCTACCTCTATCCAGAGCTCGCCAATGCCTCGACCCTGAAACCCGAGGTCGTCGCCGGCCTCGATATTCTCATCGTCCGTGAGCTGACCGGCGACATCTACTTCGGCCAGCCGCGCGGCATCCGCGAGGAAAACGGCGAGCGCGTCGGCTTCAATACAATGGTGTACAGCGAGTCGGAAATTCGGCGCATCGCCAAGGTGGCCTTTGAAGCGGCCCGCAAGCGCAACAAGAAGGTGTGCTCGGTCGACAAGATGAACGTGCTGGAATGCACGCAGCTCTGGCGCGACGTGGTCATCGAGACGCACAAGGATTACCAGGACATCGAGCTGTCGCACATGCTCGTGGATAACTGCGCCATGCAACTCGTCCGCAACCCGAAGCAATTCGACGTGGTCGTCACGGGCAACATGTTCGGCGACATTCTCTCCGATGAAGCCTCGATGCTTACCGGCTCCATCGGCATGCTCGCCTCTGCCTCTCTGGACGCCAACAACAAGGGTCTGTACGAGCCTTCGCATGGATCCGCGCCGGACATCGCCGGAAAGAACCTCGCCAATCCGCTGGCAACCATTCTTTCCGTCGCCATGATGCTTCGCTACTCCTTTGCCAACGAAGAAGCGGCCCTGCGCGTTGAGAATGCTGTGAAGAAGGTATTGGCACAGGGCTATCGCACCGGCGACATTTATGAGCCGGGAACGAACAAGGTCGGAACGCGTGAGATGGGCGACGCGGTATTGGCAGCCTTGTAAGCTTTAATCAAAGATGGTCCCCGGGCGAAGATATCGCTCGGTCGCCATAAAAATCAGGTGATGAAATGAAGAAGGTTGGTCTGGTTGGTTGGCGCGGCATGGTGGGCTCGGTCCTCATGCAGCGCATGCAGGAAGAGAATGATTTCACGCTTTTCGAGCCGGTGTATTTCTCGACCTCCGCTGCAGGCGGCAAGGCGCCAGCTTTCGGTGGCAAGGAAGGCGGCAGCTTGAAGGACGCTACGTCCATCGACGAGCTGAAAAAGATGGACATCGTCGTCACCTGCCAGGGTGGCGATTACACGAAGGAAGTCTTTGCCAAACTGCGCGCCACCGGCTGGAACGGCCACTGGATTGATGCCGCCTCGGCACTGCGTATGGCAGACGATGCGGTGATCGTGCTCGACCCGGTTAACATGCACGTCATCAAGGATGCGCTCGCCAAGGGCGGCAAGAACTGGATTGGCGGCAACTGCACCGTGTCGCTCATGCTCATGGGCCTGGGCGGTCTTTTCCAGCAGGACCTGGTGGAATGGGTTTCCTCGATGACTTACCAAGCCGCCTCCGGCGCCGGCGCGCAGAACATGCGCGAACTGCTGGCGCAGATGGGCGCGTTGCATGACTCTGTCAAGGACCTGCTGGCCGACCCGGCCTCGGCTATTCTCGACATTGACCGGAAGGTCGCCGAGACCATGCGTTCCTCCGTCTTTCCGACCAAGAACTTCCGCAACACCGCGCTCGCCGGCAGCCTCATCCCCTGGATCGATGTGCCGGTCGACGGTGGCCAGTCCAAGGAGGAATGGAAGGGCGGCGCCGAGTGCAACAAGATCCTGGGCAAGCCGGCCTTTAAGACCCCAGGCAGCATCCCCATCGACGGCCTGTGCGTGCGCATTGGCGCCATGCGCTGCCATTCGCAGGGGCTGACCATCAAGCTCAAGAAGGATGTGCCGGTTGACGAGGTGTCGGACATCATCGCCAAGGGCAACCAGTGGGCGAAGGTGGTGCCGAACGAACGCGAGATTTCGGAGCGAGAGCTGACGCCGGCTGCGGTCACCGGGACGCTGACCGTTCCGGTTGGCCGGATTCACAAGCTGGCCATGGGGTCGGAATATATCGGGGCCTTCACTTGTGGCGATCAGTTGCTCTGGGGGGCGGCCGAACCGCTGCGCCGTATGCTGCGAATCCTGCTCGAGGCTTGATGCCTGTTTCAAGAATAAAAAAACCGGGGCATGTCCCCGGTTTTTTTATTCCAAAGCGCATCAGCCGTTGGCGACTTCCACGCGGTTGCGCCCGTTTTGTTTGGCGGCATACAGCGCGTTATCGGCGCGGGCGATAAAACCTGAAACATCGTCGTTGAGGGTCAATTCGGCGCAACCGAGGCTCAGCGTAATGCGATGCTCGGTCCCGTCGATGCGGAAGGGATCGCGGTCGATGGCATCGCGGATACGCTCCGCCAGCCGAGCCGCGGCATCCAGATTGCAGCGGGCAAGGAGGATGGCGAACTCTTCGCCGCCATAACGGGCGACGAAATCGTTGTCCCGCACCGTGCGGCAGATGCGATTGGCGACCTCCTGCAATACGCCATTGCCGGCAACGTGGCCAAAAGAATCATTGAAGCGCTTGAAGAAATCCACATCGCACATGATGAGCGACATCGGGATGGGATGCGGCTGCGTGCGATGAATCTGGATGCGCTTGTTGAGCTCCGCCTCGAAGCTGCCATAGTTGTAGAGGCCGGTAAGACGATCGCGGCTGGCGAGTTGGTCGAGAATTTCGACGCGGCTTTGCAAGGCACCAACCAAGGCCTCGATTTTCTGGCGTTGCTCTTCGACCAGCGTGTAAGTGTGGGCATTCTCGATCGCCGCACCCAGAAAATCGCAAAGATGCTGGGCCAACACCAATTGTTCGGCCGAAAGGGCGTTAAGATGGCGCATGCTGCCCAGCCAAAGAACACCGATCGGATTATTGTTCTTGCGGATGGGCAAAATGGCGAAGGACTTGAGATCGGGAAGAATGGCGAGATTGGCCTGGTCCTTTTCGGACATTTGCAGCGCTCGAACCGCCGGAATATTCCCGAAAAAAAGCGGGTGGTTGTTCATGAAGGCGTTGCTCGAGGCGCCGTCATTGATGTTGAGGGAATAGGCGACGCGCGAACAATGCGTCTGCCATTCATTCGCCCATGGCGCATCGAGCGGCCGATAGCGGGTGTCCACGCATTGCAGCAAGCCATTTTCACAACGCAGCACGGCCGCAAAATCAAGATCGAAGCGGCGTAGAAACTCCTGTTGGATTCGCGGGTAGATCTCGCTATCCGTGGTCAGGTTGCTCATCTCCGCCACGAATCGCAATAAGGACTGCAATTCCGCCTCGGTGTCGCGAATCAGGTGTGCGCGCTCTTCCCAAGTGACGATCGTTTGATGAAGCCGCAGCAGCGTCGCCGACTCCTCGATAAGACGTTTTACCCGGCGTATCAGCGAAGCGGGAAAGAGCCGGCTTTGCGAGAAGATGGTCAGCGTGCCTGCCGGGCCCGTGCCGGGACTTTGGATTGGCAGCGCTATGAAGTGCCGGACGTTCCAATGCTCGAACGCCAAACGCGTAACAGCTGAAAATTCCTTGAAATTCTTGCGTGTGATGCCGATCGGCGTTCCTGACCTAAAAGCAATGGCGTTCGCATTGTCGCCGTTGGCCGGAAAAACGTAATGCGCGTAGGTCTTTTCAACGCTCGCGAGGTTCTCGGGCAGGTGGACCCTGGCGCAAATCAACGTATTGTCGGCCGGCTGAAAAAGATTGATGAAGTAGCCATCGGATTGGAGATCGCGCTTTAGCGCGGTCTCAATGGCATCCAGACAAGCGGCGAGATCGCTCGCATCCCGCAGCGCGTGGGTGGGATTGGCAGCGAAACTGGCAGTCCCTGAGGATTGAGGCATGATGGACCTGTAAGTCAGGAAGAGTATTCGGTGCTCGGAGAAGATTCAGCGGGCGCAGAGGTCAGGCGCTGTGCTTCCATGATCGTGTAGGTGCGGGCATTTTCAATCGCTGCGCCCAGGAAATCACAAAGATGCTGCGCCAGCAGCAGGTGATCCGCGGTCATCGCATGCTTGCGGCGCAGGCTGCCCAGCCAGAGCAACCCGATCGGCGTGCCCTGCTTGCGGATGGGAATGATGGCGAAGGAAAGCAGGCCCGAAAGAATGGCCAAATTGGCGCGATCCTTCTGCGACATCGCGAGGTCGAGGATGGGCGGGATGTCGCCGAAAAACAGATGTTGGTTGTAGACGAAAGCGACGCTCGAAGCGCCGTCTGTCAAATCCATCGAGTAAAAAAGATTGTGGCAGTGCTGGTGCCAGGCCTTGGCCCAGGGCACTTCGTCGTTCCGCAACAGGGTATCGACGCAATAGATACGGTCATCCTGAGCCAAAAGTACGGAGGCCATGTCGAGATCGAAGCGCGTCAGGAATTCGCGCTCGATGCGCGGATACATGTTGCGATCGGTGGTCAAGTTGCTCATTTCAGCAACGAATCCGAGCACGGAATGCAACTGGTTTTCCAGGTCGCTAATCGAACGGGCACGGATTTCCCACGAGGCAACCGCCTGATGCAAACGCAGCAAGGCGGCTGCTTCTTCGACGACGCGGGTGGCGCGGCGCAAGGTGGGCGGCTGAATAGCGCCACGCTGAGAGAACAGCATGAGCGTTCCAATCGGGCGGCGCGTGGTTCCAGTCACCTGGATAGGCAGGACGACCAGATGCTTCATGCCCCAGCTTTCGAAGGTCTGGCGCGTGACGGCGGGGAATTCGTGCACATTGCTTTGGGTCACCCCAATGGGGATGCCACTGACGAAAACGCGTGAACCGGCATTATCACTATTGAGCGGAAGCGCGGTGTGAGCGTAGGCCTCCTCGATGCCTGCAAGCGAGGAAGGCATGTGAACACGGGCGCAAACCAAGGTGTTGTCGGCCGGCTGATGCAGATTGATGGCGTAGCCATCGACATCGAAGAATTGACGCAGCAGAACTTCGAGTGCATCGAGGCAAGATGCGAGATCGGCCGCCTCCCGCAATGCCAGCAGGGCGCGTTCGTCGGAAGTCTTGAGTCGGCCGTCGGTCTCCATTGGAGATAAGTGTAATATGACTTACACCAAAAAAGACAAAATAGGCCGCGACAAATCGCTGTCTTGCGACCTGCTTTCGCGCTGTGGCGATTGTTGGAAATTTGCAAAAATCATGTAAATTCAGAAGCGAGTTTAGCTTGCGTAGCTAACTATATGATGTTAATTTAAAAGCTCCATAATCGACGCTCAGGATGGCGCCGTGACAAAAAACCTCCGCTCCGAATTTAAAATGCGCGCAGTCGCGGTTGCCGTGGCTTCGTGTCTATCATTGACAGCCGGGATCGCTGAAGCGGCGAGCCTTGGCAAAATCACCGTTCTCTCCGGGATGGGTCAGCCCTTGCGGGCTGAAATCGAAGTCAGCGCTACCCGCGAAGAACTGCCTGGAATGCAGGCGCGTCTCGCCTCGCGCGAAACCTCGCAGCAGGGCGGCGCCGATGCATCTTCGGTGCTTTCCGACCTGCGTTTTTCGCTCGATAAACGGCCGACTGGCACGCGCGTCATCCACGTCACCTCGGGGAAGCCGGTCAGCGAGCCATTCCTCGATTTCTTCGTTGAACTGAATTGGCCCAATGGCCGTCTGGTTCGCGAATATGTCTTTTTGCTCGATCCGCCTGAACTCCAGACCAAGATTGGCGGCAAGCCCGTAGTGCATGCCGAGGCCCGTCCTCCGGTTGTCAGCGAAACCAAGCCGGTGGCAAAGCCGGCCGTAGTCGCCGAAAAGCCGGTCGCTCAGGAAAAGCCGCCGGTTGCCGAGAAGCCGGCCGCGTCAAAGGCGGAGCCGAAAGCAAGCGCTGCGTCGTCGACCGAAGCCAAAGCTGCTCCAGCGGCTGATCAGCGTGAAGTCAAAACCGGGGATACCTTACGTAAGATTGCGACCGAGACCAAGCCGGAAGGCGTGACGCTCGACCAGATGCTGGTCGGTCTTTTCCGTGCCAATCCCGATGCCTTCGCCGGCGCTAATGTCAATCGCCTGAAAAAGGGCGCCATCCTTAGTGTTCCGGATAAGGAAGCCGTTGCTTCGATCTCCGAAACAGAGGCCAAGAAGGTCCTGAAGACGCAGGTTTCCGATTGGAACGCTTACCGCCAGAAGCTGGCAGCATCGGCCGAGAAGGCGCCCGCCAAGGATGACGCCGGCGCACAGACGACGGCCGGCAAGATCACACCGAAGGTTGAGGACAAGGCTGCTCCGGCAGAAGCGCCGAAGGATCAGGTCAAGGTCTCGCGCACCGAGACGGCCGCCAAGGGTGCAGTCGCCGGCAAGGGTAAGGGCGCCAGCGAAGAGGACCTGATTGCGAAGGAAAAAGCGCTCAAGGAAGCGAATGCGCGCGTCAAGCTGCTTGAGGAGAACGTCGCCAAGTTGAACAAGCTTGTCGAGATGCAGAACCAGAATCTGGCCGAACTGCAGAAGCAGGCAGCGACGAAACAGGCAGTGGAAACCAAGTCTGCCGCTGAATCCAAGAAGGCGGAAGAGGCTAGGAAGGCCGAGGAAGCAAGGAAGGCCGAAGAAGCCAAGAAGGCGGAGGAAGCCCGTAAGGCGGAAGAAGCGAAGAAGGCAGAGGAAGCCAGGAAGGCCGACGAAGCCAAAAAGGCTGATGAGGCAAAAAAGGCTGAGGAAGCGAAGAAGGCCGATGAGGCTGCAAAGGCAGCCGCCGCAGCGAAAGCTGCCGAAGCGGCGAAGCCGGCTGAAGCCCCGAAGTCACCGGTCGAAGCGGTCAAGCCCGCCGAGCCGGTAACGCCGCCCCCGCCGCCTCCACCCCCGGTCGAACAACCCAAACCCGTTACGCCCAAGAAGCCGCCTCCGCCGCCGCTGCCTCCGGAACCGGAAGGAAGCGTATTCGCCAGTCCTGCCGTACTGGGCGGTGCAGGTGTCATCGCGGCACTATTGGGCTACCTCTTCTATAAGCGGCGCCGCAAGCCGGTGGCCGGTGGTAGTACCGCGACAATGACGGTCGAATCGAGTCTGGGGCCCAATTCCGTCTTCCGCAATACTGGCGGTCAGAGCGTGGATACCGGAAACACCACGCCGCAGTCCACGGATTTCAGCCAGACCGGTCCGGGAACGATCGATACGGACGAAGTCGATCCGGTGGCCGAAGCGGATGTTTATATGGCGTATGGCCGCGACGCACAGGCAGAGGAAATCCTGCTCGAAGCCTTGCAGAAGGATCCGCAGCGCACCGCCATTCATGCCAAGTTGCTGGAGATTTACGCCAATCGCAAGAGCGTGCGTCAGTTCGAAACCTTGGCGACCGAGTTGTACGCCCAGACCGGCGGCGTCGGTGCCGAATGGGAAAAGATCGCTGCCATGGGGTTGAAGCTGGATCCGGCCAACCCGCTGTATAGCGGTGGCGGCAAGCCGGCGGGCGACGCTCAAGCGTTCGATGCCGACGCAACCATGGTGGTCACGCCCAACAATCTGGCATCGACGATTGCCTTGTCGGCCCCCCCGGCTTTGGCGGCGGACAATGCGCATGAAGTGACCCAGGCGCTCGATCTGTCTGCATCGAAGCCGGAGGCCAGTGTGGAGCAGGAGACCCCGGAAACTCCGAAACCGGGTGAGTTGGTTAGCCTCGACTTCGATCTTGGTGCCGAATCTCAACCGACGCCGCCGGCCGTCTCAGCCCTTGAAACGAACATCAACGTTCCCGAGGAACCGAAAACCCCGGACGCTCTGGACTTCGATTTGGGCCTGACCCCGGCCAACCAGGGTTCGGTTGCGACAGAAGCCAAGCCGGACATGGGGTCCATGGACTTTGACTTGGGCTTGGAGGACACCGGTATCGAAGGCTTCCCAAGCGCACCGCCGGCGGAAGAACAAGCTGCGAAGGCAGCCGCCGCGAATGAAGCGAACCTCGCTGGCGAGTCGTCTTCCGATTTTCTTGCGCCGCCCGAGGAAAGCGTCGTTTCGATAGAGATTCCGGACGACACGGTCGAATTCGACGTCCGTTTGACCGATTCCGTCTATATGGGGGCGCCGGTATCTTCCCCGATCGACATCGGATCGATCAATCTCGATCTTGCGGCCGAACCTGCCGCTAGTCAGGGCGCCGCACCGGCCGAAGCATCGCTGGCCGCAGCGCCGGTGTCGGGCGAAGCAGCGAGCCTCGATCCGCGCTGGGATGAGGTCAACACCAAACTTGATCTCGCCAAGGCGTACGAAGAGATGGGTGATATGGAAGGTGCCCGCGAGTTGCTACAGGAAGTGATCGGCGAAGGCCCGCCGGAACTCGTCGAGCAGGCGCGAACTATCCTCGCCAGAATCGGCGAATAATCCCGCCCTCCTCCGAAACATAGCCCCCGAGTGGGGCTATGTTTTTTGGGGTGGGAGGCGTCAAATGCTCCCGCCGGTCGCTCCGCTTCTGGAATGGTTAAAATATCGATCCTTTTGCACTGCGCATCGTCATAGGAGCTTGCTTGTTCCATCCCGCCGCTTGCCTGCTCGCCTGGCTATCGTTTGCGGTCGCCGTGCAGTTTTTTGGCTGGACGGCGCTTGCCGTCGCCGCAATCCTCGTTGCCGTGGCGGGGCGCGGAGTGCGCGAACGCTGGTATAAGCTCACCTTTCGCGCAAAGTGGCTGCTCTTTACCCTATGGCTGGTCTTGGCTTATGGCACGCCAGGCGACCTCTGGCAAGGCCAGGGATGGGCGCCCACCATTGAAGGTATTGAAGCCGCGACCTTGCATGCGGTGCGGCTGCTCGTGCTGCTGGGAAGTCTTGCTTGGCTCTTCGAGTTGTTGCCTCATATCCGGTTTGTCTCCGGACTTTGGTCGCTGGCGCGGCCACTCCGACCGTTGGGCGTGGATGCCGACCGTTCCGTGGCGAGGCTGGCGTTGGTTTTCGAGTATCTCGAGCAAGCGCCCCCCAAGGGGACTTGGCGTCACTTTCTCGACCTGCCGGAGCAGGAGACCGGAACGCTTGAGATGATCCGGCTCGACGTGCCGCGGTGGAAAATGATGGATAGCGGCTTTTTGGGGTTGGCGATGATCTTGTTGATCGCCATGTTGGTGTTGCCATGAGAATTGCGCTTGGCCTCGAATATAACGGCACCGCTTTTCACGGTTGGCAAAGTCAGGCGGATGGCGGGACCGTTCAGGATGCCTTGGAGTCGGCGCTCTCCCAGGTTGCGGATGAGTGTATCGGAACGTTCTGTGCCGGCAGGACGGATGCTGGCGTGCACGCCAGCCTGCAAGTCGTCCATTTCGACACGCAAGCCGTTCGGCCGCTGACCGCATGGGTGCGCGGTGTCAACACCTTGCTGCCGGAAGCGGTGGCCGTTCGTTGGGCGCAGCCGGTGAAGGATGATTTTCACGCCCGTTTCAGCGCCTATGGTCGCCGGTACCGTTACTTGCTGATCAATCGACCGCAGCGTTGTGGATTGTGGCGCGGGCGTTGCGGCTGGTTCCATGCGCCGCTTGACCTCGAACGCATGCAGCGAGCCGCTGCCGCATTGATCGGCGAACACGATTTCTCCGCCTTTCGCGCCGCCGCCTGTCAAGCGAAATCGCCGGTTAAGCTGATGAGCCGGGCTGACGTGCGCCAAGTGGGTAATTTGTTCGTATTCGATTTCGAAGCCAGCGCATTTTTACATCACATGGTTCGGAATTTAGTCGGCAGCCTGGTGTACATTGGCAAGGGAACGAAGCCCGTGGAGTGGCTCGATGATCTGCTGGAAACTCGGGATCGTGTTCGTGCGGCGCCGACTTTTTCCCCGGACGGTCTCTATTTCCGCGGCCCCCTATATGAACCGCACTGGAAACTGCCGGTAATCTCCGAAGATTTTCTCGAAGGAATTCCCTTGTGACCGTTGTTGGAAGAACCCTAGTCAAGATTTGTGGGCTGACGCGAGAAGCCGATGTCGAAGCCGCCATCGAGTCCGGGGCCGATGCCATCGGGTTGGTGTTTTACCCTCCCAGCCCGCGCTTCGTCTCGGCGGCACGTGCAGCCGAGCTGTCACGGCCGATTCCGCCCTTCGTGACGGTTACGGCGCTGTTCGTCAATAACGCCCCGACAGAAATCGAAAAGGTGTTGGAGCAGGTTCCGGTTAACCTGCTCCAGTTTCACGGGGATGAAACCGAAGAGGACTGCCGTCGTTGGTCCAGGCCCTATATCCGGGCCGCACGGATGAGGCCGGAAATGGATTTGATACAATACGCCGCCGAATTTGCTTCGGCACGGGGCATTCTTTTGGATGCCTTTGTGGAAGGGTACGGCGGTGGTGGCGAAGTCTTCGATTGGACGGCCATACCGAAGAATATGCCCCTGCCGATTGTCCTTTCCGGCGGCCTGACGCCGGAAAACGTGGGGGAAGCGGTGCGCCGCGTGCGGCCATCCGCGGTCGATGTATCCAGTGGCGTGGAAATCGCGAAGGGCGTCAAGGACGCGGCGAAGATCGCCGCCTTTGTGGCTGCGGTACGAGCCGCCGAATAAGGAATTGAGGATTTTGATGACAGCTTATGATCAGCCCGACAATCGTGGTCATTTCGGCGATTACGGCGGCGTTTTCGTGGCGGAAACCCTTTTCGCCGCCTTGGATGAACTGAAGGCGGCCTACGAAAGCGCCCGGAACGATCCGGCCTTCATGGCCGAGTTCCAATACGAACTCAAGCACTATGTCGGGCGGCCTTCGCCCATTTATCATGCCCGCCACTGGTCGGATCGGCTTGGCGGGGCTCAGATTTACCTCAAGCGCGAGGACCTCAATCACACCGGCGCGCACAAGGTCAATAACTGCATCGGCCAGGCCCTGCTGGCTCGACGCATGGGAAAGCCGCGGGTCATCGCCGAGACCGGCGCCGGCCAGCATGGCGTCGCCACTGCCACTGTCGCCGCCCGTTACGGCATGGAATGCGTGGTCTATATGGGCAGCGAGGACATCCGCCGCCAGGCGGCCAACGTCTACCGCATGAAACTTCTCGGCGCCACGGTGGTGCCCGTGGAATCCGGCTCCAAGACGCTCAAGGACGCACTCAACGAAGCGATGCGCGACTGGGTGACCAACGTCGGCAATACTTTCTACATCATCGGCACCGTCGCCGGCCCGCATCCCTACCCGATGATGGTGCGCGATTTCCAGGCGGTGATCGGCGAGGAGTGTCTATGGCAAATGCCCGAAATGGCCGGCCGCCAGCCAGATGCCGTCATCGCCTGCGTTGGCGGCGGATCGAACGCCATGGGCATTTTCTATCCTTACATTTCGGAGACGAACGTACGCCTGATCGGCGTCGAAGCGGCGGGGGAGGGATTGGAGACGGTCCGTCACGCCGCCTCGCTGCAAAAGGGCAAGCCCGGCGTATTGCACGGCAACCGGACCTACCTTCTGCAGGACGAAAACGGGCAGATTACCGAAACGCATTCGGTTTCGGCCGGGCTCGATTATCCCGGCGTCGGGCCGGAGCATGCGTATCTCAAGGACTGCGGTCGGGCGGAGTACGTGGGGATTGACGACGCCGAAGCTTTGCAGGCTTTCCACGATCTTTGCCATTTCGAGGGCATCATTCCCGCGCTCGAATCCAGCCATGCGCTGGCTTACGCGGCCAAACTCGCGAAAACCCTCCCGCGCGACAGGATGCTGTTGGTCAACCTCTCCGGTCGCGGTGACAAGGACATGCACACCGTGGCCGAAAAGTCGGGGATTCATTTCTAATGTCGCGCATTCAAGCCACTTTTGAACAGCTTCGGGCGGAGCGACGCAAAGCCCTCATTCCCTTCATTACCGCCGGCGATCCGGATGCCGATCTGACGGTCCCGCTCATGCATACGCTGGTGGCGGCGGGGGCCGACATCATCGAACTCGGTGTGCCGTTTTCCGACCCCATGGCCGATGGGCCGACCATTCAACGCGCTTCCGAGCGCGCGCTGGCGAAGGGAATGAATTTGAGGCTTGTCCTTGAGCTCGTTCGCGAGTTTCGCCGCACCAACGACAAAACGCCTGTAGTCCTGATGGGTTACGCCAATCCGATCGAAGCGATGGGCCTTCCGGTCTTCGCCGAAAAAGCCGCCTCGGTTGGCGTCGATGGCGTGCTGGTGGTTGATTACCCGCCGGAAGAGGCGAAGGCATTCGGCGAAGTCATGCGTCGGCATGCCATGGACCCGATTTTCCTGTTGGCGCCGACCTCGACCGAGGAGCGCTTCGCCCAGGTTGCTGAAGTGGCGAGCGGATATGTCTATTACGTCTCGCTCAAGGGGGTGACCGGTTCCGCCAGCCTGGATGTCGCCGAGGTGGCGCGACGCATTCCTTTGATTCGGGCAAGCACCGGGCTTCCGGTGGGCGTCGGCTTCGGTATCCGTAATGCCGCCACCGCCGGGCAAGTCGCCGCGGTGGCGGACGCCGTAGTCGTCGGTAGCCGCATCATCGAAGAAATAGAACAATCGACATCGGAAAACGTCCGCGGCCGGGTGCATGCGCTCGTTGCTGATCTACGCCAAGGAATCGACGAGGTGAAATCATGAGTTGGCTCAACAAACTATTGCCGCCGAAGATCAAGCGCGAAAGCGGCGCGCTTCGCCGCAACGCGCTTCCGGAGGGTCTTTGGAGCAAATGCCCGACCTGCGAAGCGGTGCTGTACTCGACCGATCTCGAAAGTAACCTGCATGTTTGCCCGAAGTGTGGTCACCACAACCGCATCAGCGCGCGTCAGCGCATCGACATGCTGCTCGACCCGGAAGGCCGTTTCGAGATCGGCGCCGAAGTCGTGCCAATCGACGTCATCAAGTTCAAGGACGTCAAGAGCTATCCCAAGCGCCTGATGGAGGCCAACGAGGCCTGCGGGGAATCCGATTCCCTGGTGGTTGTTCAGGGGATGATCAAGACGTCGCCGGTGGTGCTTTCCGTTTTCGAAACCGGATTCATGATGGGAACGATGGGCTCCGTGCTCGGCGAACGCTTCGTGCGTGGCGTCCGGGTGGCGATTGAGCATCGGCTACCCTTTATCTGCGTCACCGCGTCAGGCGGCGCCCGCATGCAGGAGGGGCTGTTTTCGCTGATGCAAATGGCCAAGACGACGGCGGCGGTGACCAAGCTGAGCGAGGCAGTGCTGCCTTTCGTCACCGTCCTCACCGATCCCACCACGGGCGGCGTTTCCGCATCGTTCGCCTTCATGGGCGATATCGTCATCGCCGAGCCCAACGCGCTGATCGGCTTTGCCGGGCAACGCGTTATCGAGCAAACCGTTCGGTCGACGCTTCCGGAAGGATTCCAGCGTTCGGAATTCCTGCTGGAAAAAGGCGCCATCGACATGATTGTCGACCGCCGCGAAATGCGCGACAAGCTGGCGGGCTTGCTTGCCATGCTGCAGAAACTGCCCGCTCCGGTTTGAATTTCCCCGATTCACTCGACGCCTGGCTCGCTCATCTCGAGCGTCTGCATCCAAAGGGGCAGGCGGGAATAGAACTCGGACTTGATCGCATCCAGCGGGTCAAGGGCGTGCTGCAACAAACGCAGCATTGTCCGGTGATCGTCGTCGGCGGGACCAACGGCAAGGGATCGACCTGCGCCTATCTCGAATCCATCCTCGCTTTTGCCGGTTATCGCGTCGGCTGTTACACCTCGCCGCATCTATTCGCCTTCAATGAACGCGTCCGCATCGGCCGCCGGCCTGTCACCGATGCCGCATTATGCGAAGCTTTTGCGAAGGTTGAAACGGCGCGCCGCCGAGCCGGCGATGTCGGTTTGACCTATTTTGAATTCGGCACGCTGGCGGCGTGGGAGGTTTTCGCCGGGGCGAATGTCGAAGTGGCGATTCTTGAGGTCGGGCTGGGTGGCCGACTCGACGCCGTCAACGCCTACGATGGCGACGTCGCCATCGTGACCTCGATCGATCTCGACCACACCGACTGGCTCGGCCCCACCCGCGAGCATATCGGCTTCGAGAAGGCGGGGATTTATCGTTCCGGCAAGCCCGCCTTCTGTGCCGACCCCGAGCCGCCCGCGGCATTATTGGCGCACGCCGCTGCCGTCGACGCCGAGTTGCATCTCCTAGGCAGGGATTTTGGCTTTTCCCGACAGGCCGAAAATCGCCATGAATGGCGATGGTGGTGTCGTTCCGGGGCAGAGCTGATTAAGCGCAGCCTGAGTTATCCCAGTCTGCGCGGCGGCGCCCAGCTATTCAATGCGGCAGCGGCGCTGGCAGCTTTGCAAGCGCTTGCGAATCGGTTGCCGGTGCCGATGCAAGCCACCCGCCGCGGGTTGATCGAGACCGAATTAGCTGGCCGATTCCAGGTATTGCCTGGGCGGCCCGCGCTCGTCCTCGATGTCGCGCACAATCCGCAAGCGATGCGGGCCCTGGCCGATAATTTGGGGGATATGGGCTTCTTCGACCGGACCTATGCAGTGGTGGGGATGCTCGCCGACAAGGATGCCGCCAATGCGCTGCTACCGCTCAAGGGCAAGGTCGATTATTGGTATTTGACGACGCTGGAAGGGGCGCGCGGCGCGAGCGCGGAACGTTTGGCGGAGGTCGTTGCCGAAAACCACCTTGGCGGCGACGTACTTTGCTTCGCCTCGCCCGATGCTGCAATGCGTGCGGCACTGGGGAGGGCCGCCGAAAGTGATAGAATCCTCGCTTTCGGATCTTTCTACACGGTTGCCGGCGTCAGGGATGCGCTGAAAGATGGAAGATAACGACACCCAGTTGCAGTTGAAAAAACGCGCCCGCCGCCGATTGGTAGGCGCGATTGCCTTTGCCGGTTTTGCCGCCGTTGTACTTCCCATGATCATGGAGCAGGAGCCGAAGCAGGTGTCGCAGGAAGTCGAGATCCGCATTCCGGGTCAAGACGAGAAACCGTTCGCTCCAAAGTTTGGCGCCGCTTCGCCGGCGGCCAAGGCGCCCGCTGCTACGGCGCCCGCGGAAGTTAAGGGGGTAGAGCCCCCCAAAGCTTCGGTCGCCGCCGCGGTTCCGTCCCCCAAGACGGCCGACGTCAAGGTGCTTGAGAAAACGACCGAGAAGAGTGCAGAGAAGCCGGCCGAAAAGGCTCCGGAGAAGTCTGCCGTCAAGCCGGCTGAAAAGCCCGCAGCAAAGCAGGTCGAGAAGCCCGCCGAGAAGCCGGTTGCCAAACCCGGCGATAACGAAGCGCAGCGTGCTGCAGCCATACTATCGGGCAAGCAGCCGGATGTTGCTGCTGGTGGCGGCCAGCATGTCATTCTGATCGGCGCGTTCGCCAATCAGGCGAACATCAAGAATTTGCAGGGCAAGCTCTCCGAATTGGGCATCAAGTCTTACACCGAGACCCTCGACTCGCCCCAGGGCAAGAAGACCCGCGTGCGCGCCGGTCCTTTCCCTTCACGGGAAGCAGGTGAAAGGGCTTTGGAGAAGATGAAGCGCATTGGTATTTCCGGAGTGCTGGCCGCCAAGCAATGACCATTTTCGACTATGTCGTTATCGGCATCGTCGCGGCGTCGCTCTTGCTGGGACTCTGGCGCGGTGTGATCGGTGAGCTTATTGCCCTTGGAGCCTGGGTCCTGGCGTTTTTCCTGGCCGTCGAATTCGGTGCCCAACTGGGCGCTGGGTTGTTTACCGGAATCGCTGACCACGGCATGCGCACGCTGGCGGGGTGTGCTGCGATTTTCATCGGCGTGCTCATCCTCATGGCGCTGGTGCGTCTGGCGGCAAGTGGGATGATCAAGGCGCTGGGACTTTCGGTTTCCGATCGCCTGCTGGGGTTGTTTTTTGGTATTGGGCGGGGTGTTCTGATCGCCATGGTATTGGTGGCAATCGGTGGCCTGACCTCGGCGCCGCAAAAACCCTGGTGGCGGGAAGCCACCTTATCGGGGCCGCTGGAGACCGCCGTGCTGGCGGTGAAACACTGGCTGCCCCAGGATTTGGCAAAACGGATTCGTTTCAGATAGGCGATAGCAACTATGTGCGGCATTCTCGGAGTGGTGGCAACGACACCGGTTAACCAACTCCTCTACGACGGATTGATGGTTTTGCAGCACCGTGGCCAGGACGCGGCGGGCATCGCCACCGCCGAAGGCAATACCTTCCATTTGCATAAGGGTCCCGGCCTCGTTCGCGACGTTTTCCGCACCCGCAACATGCGGGCGCTTCCCGGTAACGTCGGCATTGGGCATGTACGCTATCCAACCGCCGGCTCCGCTTACAATTTTGCCGAGGCCCAGCCGTTTTACGTCAATTCACCATTCGGCATCGTGCTCGGACATAACGGCAACTTGACGAATGCCGATCAGCTCAAGGAAGAAATGTTCCGGCTGGATCGCCGGCACATCAACACCAATTCCGATTCCGAAGTGCTTCTTAATGTTCTGGCGCATGAGCTGGAAGCCGCTTCGCATGGCTACGAGCTCGACGTCGAAAGCATCTTTCAGGCGGTCGGTGGCGTGCATCGCCGCTGCCGTGGCGCCTATGCCGTCGTTGTGTTGATCGCCGGCTATGGTTTGCTTGCCTTCCGCGATCCGTTCGGTATACGCCCGTTGGTTTATGGCGCCAATGAGACGCCTGAAGGCATGGAATACCTTGTCGCTTCCGAGTCAGTGGCGCTGGATACGCTCGGTTTCCAGGTCATCCGGGATGTGGAGCCGGGCGAGGCGATTTTCGTCGATCTCAACCATCGCCTGCACACGCGCCAATGTGCCCAGGAACCGAATTACTCGCCCTGCATCTTTGAATACGTTTATCTTGCCCGCCCCGATTCGGTCATCGATGGCGTATCGGTCTACGAAGCCCGATTGCGCATGGGCGAAGCGTTGGCCGAGAAGATTCGCGTGTCCATCCCGGTCGACGAAATCGACGTGGTCATTCCGATTCCGGATTCCAGCCGGCCAGCCGCAATGCAGCTGGCGCAAATGCTGGGCATTCCCTTCCGTGAAGGCTTCGTCAAGAATCGTTATGTTGGCCGCACTTTCATCATGCCGGGGCAGGCGATGCGGAGCAAATCCGTACGCCAGAAGCTCAATACCTGCGGCCAGGAGTTCAAGGGTAAACGAGTCTTGCTGGTCGATGATTCCATCGTGCGCGGTACCACCAGTCGCGAAATCGTGGAGATGGCGCGGGCTGCCGGCGCGCTCAAGGTCTATTTCGCCTCTGCCGCGCCGCCGGTGCGCTTCCCTAATGTTTATGGCATCGATATGCCGACCCGGGGCGAACTGATCGCGACCGGCCGTTCGGTCGATGGTATCGCCCGCGAGATTTTCGCCGATGCGCTGGTCTATCAGGATCTGGATGCGCTCAAGCGTTCAGTGCAATCGCTGAACCCCGATTTGAAAGTCTTCGATGCTTCCTGCTTCGACGGCTGCTATATCACCGGCGACATCGACGAACACTACCTGGACGCGGTGGAAGCTCGTCGCAACGGCAAGGGAAAGAATGACGAGGACGGCGATGGACGCGCCTCTCAACAACTCGTTCTGAACCTGCCGACGAGCGAGGCCGGCGACTGATTCTCGGCTGCTAAAAGCCGTACCGCGCCAAGTCTTGCTTTGGCGCGGTGGCTTTTCGGGATCAGGATTGGAGGTTCGGGCGACGCAGCAGCGAAGCGACAATCGCTGCCGTCAAGGTAAGCCCGACGACTCCGAGAGATATCCAAACGGGGATCTTCACCCACTCGACAATCAGCATCTTGATGCCGATGAAGCAAAGCACGCCCGCCAAGCCATACTTCAGCAAATGGAAGCGATTGGCCATATCCGCCAACAGGAAGTAGAGCGCTCGCAGGCCAAGGATGGCGAAGATGTTCGAGGTCATGACGATGAAAGGGTCGGTTGTGATGGCGAATATCGCGGGAATCGAATCCACGGCGAACATGACATCGGTTACCGCAATCAAGGCGACTACCAGGAACAGCGTGGTGAACACCCGCTTTCCATCCTGGCGGAACCATAGCTTGGTACCGCGGAAGCCATCTGAAATATTAAGATGGCGACGCATCCAGGCCAGGATGGGATTTTTTTCGATGTCACGTTGCTCCTCGTCCACCCACGCCATTCGAATGCCGGTGAAGAGCAGGAATGCGCCGAACAAATAAAGAATCCAGTGGAATTTGGTGATCAACCAGGCGCCGATAAGGATCATGACGATACGCAACACTGCCGCGCCGATGACGCCGATTATCAAGGCGCGCTTTTGAAGCGCCGGTGGGACGGCAAAGGCGCCAAAGAGCAGCAAAAACACGAAAATGTTGTCGACCGACAGCGACTTCTCGATCAGATAGCCGGTAAGAAATTCCGTCGCCTTTTGATTGGCGAGTTCGCGCCCTGCCGAATGGTCCAGCCAGAACCAGAGCAGGGCATTGAAGATCAGCGCCAGGGCGATCCAGAGCGCCGACCAGCCCAGTGCTTCCCGAACGCCAACGGCATGGGCGCCTTTACGTTCGAGCGCGACCAAATCGACGATGAGCGCGAATACCACAAATATGCCGAAGCCCACCCACATCCAGCTGTTGGCAATTCCTTCCATGGCTTTATCTCCTACCAGCGATTGGGTTCGTCGAGTCTGCGGGACTCGCCCTCAATGATTTCCGGGCGGCGTCGATGCGTCTGGGTGCGGATATAGGCAGGCTTGAGCTCGGGCCGAAGTGCCGGCAGGAATATCTTCAGTGCCGCGGCATGAAGGGCGCGGAGGAGCGCGGTGCGGAAAAGGGAAGCAAAATAGGTCATTTGAGGCTCCTGTCGAAGTGTTGAAAACCGCATCTTCGCCGGCATGGCCACAAATAAAAAAAGACCTTTGCCGGGCGGCAAAGGTCTCGCTTGCAACCTTGCGGTTGCCCACCGTGCCGGAGAACCGCGAGGTTCTCGTCCTGACGACAGGGCGGTACAGCTACTCCCCCTTGGGATGCTTAGGTCTCAATGTAGGGGAAAGATCGCTTCAGGTCAAGAGGTGGCGTTGCAAAACGTCGCCGTCCCAGGCGATGAACTCGCCCCGATCCTCGTGCCAGTCCGCGAGCACCCAGCGCTCGACATGGATCCCATCGACGAAGTGGTCGTGTTTCGCGGGCCGATGCGTGTGGCCATGAATGAGTGTGGCGTAGCCGTTCTGACGGATGAAATCATCGGTTTCGCCCGGATTGACGTCCATTAGATCGGAGGCCTTGCCCTGTTTGTTCATTTCGCTTTGGTCGCGCAGATAGGCTGCAATGGCTCGCCGCTCGGCCAAGGGCTTGGCGAGGAAAGTGGCTTGCCATTCCGGCGAGCGTACCTGGCGACGAAATGCCAAGTATTCGCCATCTTCGGTGCAAAGCGCGTCGCCATGCGTCAGCACGAATTGCCAGGACGGCAGGGAAAGGACGTGCGGGTCGGAAAGAATCTGACTTCCACTCGCTGCCGCAAAGACCTCGCCGAGCAGGAAGTCACGGTTTCCATGCAGAAGGTAGATGGCAAGCCCCGCCTCACTGGCGGCATGGAGCGCCTGGATGATTCCGCCGTGGTAGGCATCGTCGTCATCATCGCCGATCCACGTTTCGAAAAGATCGCCGAGGATATAAAGGGACGTCGCTTCCCGCGCGGGGCCGGTGATGTATTTCAGAAAAATCCTGGTCGCCCCGGGGGATTGGGGCGACAGATGCAAGTCAGAAATGAAATGGATCAAGGGCGGGTGCCCCGCCATGCTCAGGGCGTTAGCTTGGCGATGGCTTCCGCTTTTTCGATCAGGACGTCGTCAACCGGAACGTCCTGGTGGAAGCCCTTGTTACCGGTTTTAACCTTGCGGATGTTGTCCACCACATCCAGCCCCTCGACCACTTCGCCGAATACGCAATATCCCCAACCGCTGCCGTTGGGCGATTTGAAATCGAGGAAGTCGTTGTCGACGACATTGATGAAAAACTGGGCCGTCGCGGAATGCGGATCGTTCGTCCGTGCCATGGCAACGGTGCCCCGTTTGTTTTTCAGGCCGTTGTTGGCTTCGTTGTCGATTGGCGATTGCGTCGGCTTTTGGGTCATGCCTGGCTCAAAACCGCCGCCCTGGATCATGAAGTTGGGGATGACGCGGTGGAAGACGGTGTTGTCGTAGTGACCGGCCTCGACGTAGGAAATGAAATTCGCGACCGTCTTGGGCGCCTTTTCGGCGTCGAGCTTCAGCGTGATGACGCCGAGAGAGGTGTGCAGTTTGATCATGGGGAGAAATCCTTATTTTTCGGAAACGATTTTGACGCTTTGAATCACGACCGGCGTTTGCGGGACATCCTGGCGCGTCGGAACCTTGGCGATCTTATCAACCACATCCATGCCTTGAATGACCTTGCCGAACACCGCATAACCCCATCCGTCGAAGGAGGGATAGTCGAGATTGCGATTGTCGACGTGGTTGATAAAAAACTGGGCGGTTGCTGAATTCGGATTATTGGTGCGCGCCATCGCGACCGTGCCGCGCTGGTTCAAGAGACCATTCGCCGCTTCGTTTTCGATGGGCGGCCGGGTCGGCTTCTGCTGCATCACCTCGTCGAAGCCGCCGCCCTGAACCATGAATCCAGGGATGACACGGTGAAAAACAGTGCCTTGGTAAAAACCGTCGCGCGCATAGCGGAGGAAATTGGCGGTCGACTTCGGCGCTTTTTCGCTGTTGAGTTCAATGACGATTTTGCCCATCGAAGTCGTCATTTCCACCGTCGGGGCAGCAAAAGCCGACAATGACCATAGCGCGCCGGCAAGCAGCGCGAAAATTCCTGTTTTGGGGTTCATGCAGCTCCTTCGTAGATGATCTTCCACTTGCCGTCTTCACGTTTCCAGTACTGACGTTTCTTCATGGTGTTTTCGAGATTGTTGCTGCGGTATTGCTGGTCGAAGGTCGTGACGACGAGCTCGTCCTTGCCAGGATTGCGGAACACCGAAAGATTCTCGATCTTGACCTTGATCCACTGCTTGCTCGCGTTCACCTGACGCTTCTGAGCGGCGAACTGGCTGAAGTTCTGATTTCCGCCAGAGAACTTTGGCGAATAATGCTGAAGGAAACGGTCGATATCGCGGCTTTCCCAATCCGCGCGCCATCCCTCGATGGCCTTGTTCAATTCGCCGCGTTCCTTATCCCAATCGTCCAGCGACAGCCACTCGACAGAGTTGCTGATAATCACCGGGGTCAGGCCGATCTGCAAGTCCTTGGCGACGATATCGAGATCATGGTTGGACAGGACCACGCAACCATAGGACGCCTTTGGGGGCCGCGAAAAGGTGTCTGAAGGCGTTCCATGCAACCAGATGCCGTGACCGTTGCGGCCCTGCTGGCGATCCCATTCGTTCGGATAATTGATCGGGAACGCGCCGCTGCCATAGAGATCGGAAAGTTTCTGCCGCGGCAGGCTGGCGGTGACGTGATAAACGCCGATCGGTGTTTTCTTGTCGCCTTCGCTGACCTTGTCGGCGCCGAGTTTGCCTTGAGTGACGTAATAATCAGCGACGAAACGTGGCCGTCCATTGTCGTTGGCATAGACATAAAGACGCGATTTCTGCGTGTCGACAACAATGGCGTATTTCTGATCCGGCTGCATTTGCAGCAGGTAGCGGGGCACATAATTGGCCGGCGGCTTGCTGCGATAACCCTTGAGCCGAACCACCGCTTCCTCGCGCAAATCGGCAATCTTTTCGCTGGGCGCCCCGCTGACGGCGCCAAAGCCGGAGATGGCCTTGGTGCGGGCGAGCAACAGATCGCCACGGATGAGGTGGGCCAGACGGAAGTTCGGATACTGGCTGAGCAATGCTTCGGTTTGCTGGAGCGCGCTGTCGAACCGATTTTGCTCAATCGCTTCGAAGATTTTCGCCAGTTGCGGCTCTGGCCCCGAGTCGGAAACCCGACTCGGCGTTGCGAGCGCGGCGGTCGTCGCGAGAGCGATCGGTTGGGGCGCCGCCGGTTTGAGCGACACCTTCGTCGCGCGCGCGGGCGCCTTCAGGCTCTTTTCCGCCTTGTGCTTCTTGCCATGCTTGGCCGGTTTCGCCTGAACGCCACTGGCAGCCAGGCAAATGGCCAACGCTACCAGGAGGGTCTTCCCATGCATCAATGTGAATCTTCGTCTTGGATCAGCCACTTGCTGCCTGAGCGGACCATGATCAACGTTTTATTGGTCGAGGTCGCGAGGCTGGAGGCCTTGTAGTGTTGCCGGAATTTCACCGTTGCCTTGTCGCCATTGACGGTGATCTTTGGATCGTCAAAGGAAACCACGATCTTGCCGCCCTTGCCGGCGATGCGCTCTTCGCGCTGCGCTTCCCACGCCTTTCGGGACAAGCCTTTGGGCGGTTTGAAATCGGCCGAGTAATAAGCGAGATAAGTCTTCACGTCCTTGCGAGACCAGGCTGAAGCCCAACCGGCTAGCGCCTTGGTGATGTCTTCGCTGCTGGCATCAGCCTTGGCCGCCACTGGCGTCTGGGCGGGAGCCGGTTTGGCCGGAGCGACCGTGGTCGCCGGCGTGGTGGAAATGACGGTTGCCGTTGGTGCGGTCGGCGTCGCGGGAGTTGCTGGTTTCACCGCCGGAGCAGCGGAGGGCGCCGGCGCTGCCGCAAGTGTCGGTGCCGCAACTGGTGCGGGGGGCAGAGGCGCCGCTGCCACCTTCACCGGGTCGAGCTTGGGTTCCACCTTCGCAGCGGGCAGTTGAGGCTTTACACCCGGCCTGCCGGAAGTGCTGATGAGGTCGCGGATCAATGCCAGCTTGTTTTGCGCTCCGGAGTTAGAGGAGTCGATCTGCAAGGCCTTGTCATAGGCTTGACTGGCCAGCTTGGCATAGACGTCGCCGAGGTTTTCATAGGCGATGGCGTAGGCGGGATGGGTGCGGATCGCCATTTCCAGCGCGGTGCGCGATTTGTCGTACTGCTTTTGCTGGGCGTAAAGCACGGCCAGATTGTTGTAGGGTTCCGGCAGCTCGGGGTAATCCTCGGTGAGCTTGGTGAACACGGCGATGGCTTCGCTCGGCTTGTTCATCTCGGTCAGGATCAGGCCCTTGAGGAAACGTCCCTGCGCATCCTTGGGCTTGGTCGCGAGATAGGCGTCCACCTTGGTGAGCGCCTGCGGATACTGCCCCTGCTTGATCAGTTTCTGAACGTCGGGCAGATTGTCGGCGATAGCGGGGAAAGCGGCTGCAAGCGCCGCGCCGAAAAGGATGGCACGCAGCGTGGTGCCAGTCTGGATGCGGGGAAGGAGCCTCATCGCTATGTTACAATCCGTCGAGTTAGATAAGCGCTGATTCTATCAAGAACGCGGGTCAATCCCAAGCGATGTCACGTCATCGATACCCAATTTAAAAAAACAAATGTTGAAAATTTTCAACTCCCTGCAGCGGGAAAAACAAGCATTTTCGCCAATCGCTCCGGGGTGCGCACGCATGTATGTATGCGGCATGACGGTTTACGATTTTTGCCATCTTGGGCATGCCCGGGTGATGGTGGTATTCGACTTGGTTTACCGCTGGCTCAGGGCGTCGGGATTCGAGGTCGATTATGTGCGGAACATCACCGATATCGATGACAAGATTATCAAACGTGCGGCCGAGAACGGCGAGGACATCAAGGCACTGACCGACCGCTTCATCGCTTTCATGCATGAAGATGCGGCCGCGCTCGGTGTCTTGCCTCCGACGCACGAGCCGCGCGCGACGGAATTCGTGCCGCAAATGATCGCCATGATCCGCACCTTGGAGAGCAAGGGGCTGGCTTATCAGGCCACCAACGGCGATGTCAATTACGCCGTGCGCAAATTCGACGGCTACGGGAAGCTATCCGGCAAGTCGCTCGACGATCTGCGCGCCGGGGAGCGGGTGGAAGTCGATACAGGCAAGCAGGACCCGCTTGACTTCGTGCTCTGGAAATCCGCCAAGCCCGGCGAGCCGGCGTGGGAATCCCCTTGGGGACGGGGGCGTCCGGGATGGCATATCGAATGCTCGGCGATGGGCTCGGAGTTGCTCGGCCGCCATTTCGACATTCACGGCGGCGGCCAGGATCTGCAATTCCCACATCATGAGAATGAAATCGCCCAGTCGGAAGGCGCTCACGATTGCGTCTATGTCAATTACTGGATGCACAACGGCTTTGTTCGGGTGGATAACGAGAAGATGTCGAAGTCGCTCGGCAACTTCTTCACCATCCGCGAAGTGCTCAAGGCCTTCGACGCCGAAGTCGTGCGCTTTTTCATCCTTCGCGCGCATTACCGTAGCGCGCTCAACTATTCCGATACGCATTTGGATGACGCCAAACGCAGTCTCGACACCCTCTACTTCACCTTGCGCGACGTGCCGCCAGCGGAAGCAAGCGTCGATTGGAGCAATCCTTTTGCGGCGCGTTTCAAGACTGCGCTCGACGACGATTTCGATTCGCACGGCGCTATTGCCCTCCTGTTCGAGCTTGCGAGCGAGGTCAATCGCAGCCGGGATGCGGCGCTTTCGGGCCTCCTGAAGGCCTTGGCAAACATCGTCGGTCTGCTCGAGCGCGAACCCGTGGCGTATTTGCGCGGTGGAAATTCGGTTGGCTTGGTGGAAGCAGACGTAGAGCGCCGGATCGCGGAGCGGATAGCCGCCAAGCAGGCGAAAAATTTCGCCGAGGCGGACCGCATCCGGAATGAATTGAAAGCTGCCGGAATCGTGCTCGAAGACAGCGCCCAGGGCACTACGTGGCGACGGGCCTGACCCGTCGCTCCAAACGCCGCTCAGTTGGCGGCGGTTACCGAAACCAGATGCCCGGTCATGGCGATGTTGATCGCCTTCGGGAGTTCGGCAAGGACGGCATGGCCGGCGCCGGCAATGATCAGGAAGTCGGCGTTAGGGATGCGCGTTGCGATGGCGCGTGAATCCGAAGGCGGATAAAGGCGATCCTCTTCCGCCGCCACCACCAGCGTCGGGCATTCGATATGCGAGAGGGCCTCGAGCAGTCGGCCGTCGGAAATATCGGGAAACTGAGCATCGTTGAGCAGGACCTGGCCGGCACAGAAATTAGGGATCTCCGCTAACGCGACCTCGAGCCCGCTCAGTCGTTTGGTGACGAGATTGTGGTGCTGCTCCATGAAGGCCTCGCTGTAGAGCGCCGGCAACATCGCCTTGAATAGCCCATCAACGTCATTGCGTGCCGCCGGAATGCACCAGCTGGAGACGATGCTGCGCGGAAGCGGCCGGATCAGCGCGGTGGTCGCGATCAGCATCAACGAAGCCGCCGCTTGCGTGTGCTGGCTGGCGAAAAGCATTCCGGTCATGCCGCCGTAGCTCGTTCCCACGAAGTGGGCGCGCTCGATGCCCAGTGCCGCCATCAACGCACGCAGATCGTCGACATGCGTTTGCATGGTGTACGGCCCGGGTGTCATTTCGGAGCGCCACTGGCCGCGGTACTCGTATTGCAGTGTGCCGAAGCCCAGCCTGCGCGCCTGATCGACCTGCGGTTGCCAGGACTCCAGCGAACTCATGATGCCGTTGAGAAAAATGACGCAGGGCGCGCCCTCGATCGGCTCATAGCGGTAGTTGCAGCGAAAGCCGTTGATGGTGATTTGCGGCATATCTCCTCCTTCTTTGGCCCGTCGCTTGCGGGCCTTCATTCAATGATCAGTTGCCGAAGAACGTGCGCACCTTGTCCATCCACGATTGAGCACGGGGATTGTGGGTCGCTTCGTTGCCGCGATTGATTTCATCCAGCTCCATGAGCAATTCGCGCTGACGCTCGGTCAGGTTAACCGGGGTTTCCACCACGACATGGCACATCAGGTCGCCATGAACATGGCTGCGTACACCCTTGATCCCCTTGCCCCGCAGCCGGAAAACGCGTCCGCTCTGGGTCTCCGGCGGAATCTTGAGGTTGGCGGCGCCATCCAACGTCGGAATCTCGATCTCGCCGCCGAGCGCGGCGGTGGTGAAGGAAATCGGCATCTCGCAATGCAGGTCGCTATGGTCGCGCTGGAAGACGGCATGCGGCTTGAGATGGATCTGAACATAGAGATCCCCCGGTGGGCCGCCGTTGACGCCATGTTCGCCTTCGGAGGCGAGGCGGATACGATCGCCTTCGTCCACGCCGGCGGGAATCTTGACCGCCAGGGTCTTGTGTTTCTTGAGCCGGCCGGCTCCGTGACACGAAGTGCACGGGTCGGCAATGAAGCGCCCGGTGCCGTGGCACTTGGGACAGGTCTGCTGAATGGAGAAAAAGCCTTGCTGCAGCCGCACCTGCCCGGAGCCGCTACAGGTGGGGCAAGTTTGCGGCTTGCTGCCGGCCTTGGCGCCGCTGCCGCCGCAAGGCTCGCAGACTTCCATGGTTGGGATGCGAATCTTGGTCTCGGTGCCGTGCGCCGCTTGTTCGAGCGTGATTTCCAGGTTGTAGCGCAGGTCCGCACCGCGATAGACGTTGGAGCGCCCCTGCCCGCGGCCGTTGCCGCCGAAAATCTCGTCGAAAATGCCGCCAAAGGCATCGGCGAAGCCGCCGAATCCGGCGCCGCCGGCACCAAAGCCCGCCTGTTGATCGACGCCGGCATGTCCAAACTGGTCGTAAGCCGCGCGTTTCTGCCCATCCGAGAGGACTTCGTAGGCCTCTTTGGCTTCCTTGAATTTTTCCTCGGTGGAGGGATTATCGAGGTTTCTGTCCGGGTGGTGCTTCATGGCCAGCTTGCGGTAGGCCTTCTTGATTTCCTCCTCGGAAGCATCCCGATTGACCCCTAGAACTTCGTAATAGTCGCGTTTTGACATTTTGAATCCGGCGAATAACTGCATAAAGGCCGAGTCGAGGGGGGGCCCGGGGCGCCCCCGGGAACCCCCCACCAAAAAAACCCCAGACAGGCCCGGGTTTAGCTTTGTTGTTCTTTTACAACGTGTAAT
>JAPUEC010000131.1:0-19731 GCA_027492775.1 Rhodocyclaceae bacterium | reverse complement strand
AAAACGGCGGAAAGTGCCCGGTTTTAAGCTTTCTTGTCCTTGACCTCGGTGAACTCGGCGTCGACGACATCCCCTTCGTCCTTCTTCGCCTGACCCCCGGCTTCGGAAGCGCCCTGCGCCTCGCCGCCGCCCGCTGCTTGCTGCTGAGCATACATCTTTTCGCCTAGCTTTTGCGCCGCTTGCGTCAGCGCCTCGGTCTTGGCCGTGATGGTGTCCTTGTCGCCGTTGCGCATGGCGTCCTCGACCTCCTTGATGGCGGCTTCGATCTTCGCCTTTTCGTCGGCGTCGAGCTTGTCGCCATATTCGGTCAGGGACTTCTTCACCATGTGCACCATGCCGTCGGCCTGGTTGCGGGTGTCCGCCAGTTCGTGCGCCGCCTTGTCTTCCTCGGCGTGCAACTCGGCGTCCTTCACCATGCGCTGGATTTCTTCTTCCGAGAGGCCGGAATTCGCCTTGATGGTGATCTTGTTTTCCTTGCCCGTCGCCTTGTCCTTGGCGGTGACGTGCATGATGCCATTGGCGTCGATGTCGAAGATCACCTCGATTTGCGGCATGCCGCGTTGTGCAGGCGGAATGCCTTCGAGATTGAACTGGCCGAGGCTCTTGTTGCCGGCCGCGACTTCACGCTCACCTTGCAGCACGTGGATGGTGACGGCGCTCTGGTTGTCGTCGGCGGTGGAGAAGACCTGGCTCGCCTTGGTCGGGATGGTGGTGTTCTTCTGGATCAGCTTGGTCATGATGCCGCCCAACGTCTCGATACCGAGCGACAGCGGCGTGACGTCGAGTAGGAGCACGTCCTTGACTTCGCCTTGCAGCACGCCGCCCTGGATGGCGGCGCCGACGGCGACCGCTTCGTCCGGGTTGACGTCCTTACGCGGCTCGCGGCCGAAGAATTCCTTCACCTTCTCCTGCACCTTGGGCATGCGCGACTGGCCGCCGACCAGAATGACGTCGTCGATGTCGCCGATCTTGCAGCCGGCGTCCTTGAGCGCGGTGGCGCAAGGCGCGATGGTGCGCTCAACCAGTTCCTCGACCAGGGACTCGAACTTGGCGCGGGTGATCTTGAGCGCCAGGTGCTTGGGACCGGAGGCGTCGGCGGTGATGTAGGGCAGATTGACTTCGGTCTGCTGGCTCGAGGACAGCTCGATCTTCGCCTTTTCGGCGGCTTCCTTGAGGCGTTGCAGGGCCAGCACGTCGTTCTTGAGATTGACTCCGGATTCTTTCTTGAACTCGTCGATGATGTAGTCGATCAGGCGCTGGTCGAAGTCTTCGCCGCCGAGGAATGTGTCGCCGTTGGTGGCCAGCACTTCGAACTGCTTTTCGCCATCGACGTCGGCGATTTCGATGATGGACACGTCGAACGTGCCGCCGCCCAGGTCATACACGGCGATCTTGCGGTCGCCCTTGTCCTGCTTGTCCAGGCCGAAGGCCAGGGCAGCTGCGGTGGGCTCGTTGATGATGCGCTTCACTTCCAGGCCGGCGATGCGGCCGGCGTCCTTGGTGGCTTGGCGTTGGCTGTCGTTGAAGTAGGCGGGAACGGTGATGACCGCTTCCGTCACTTCCTCGCCGAGATAATCCTCGGCCGTCTTCTTCATCTTGCGCAGCACTTCGGCGGAAACCTGCGGCGGGGCGATTTTCTTGTCGCGCGCTTCCACCCAGGCGTCGCCGTTATCGGCCTTGACGATCTTGTAGGGCATCAGGCTGATGTCCTTCTGCACTTCCTTTTCCTCGAAGCGGCGGCCGATCAGGCGCTTGACCGCATAGAGGGTGTTCTTGGGGTTGGTGACCGCCTGGCGCTTGGCCGGGGCGCCGCACAGCACTTCGCCGTCTTCCGTGTAGGCGACGATGGAGGGCGTGGTGCGCGCGCCTTCCGAGTTTTCGATGACCTTCGGCTGGCCGCCTTCCATGATGGCGACGCAGGAGTTGGTGGTGCCGAGGTCGATACCGATGATCTTGCCCATTTTCTTGTCCTTTCAGTGTGGTGGGTGAGGTGCAATCCCTGCGCCCACCCGATTAATTCGTGACCTGTTTGCTAAATAAGGGCTTGCCGTCCGATTTCAAGACGCCTTGGCTTTGGCGACCATGACCAGTGCCGGACGCAGGACGCGGTCGGCGATGAGGTAACCTTTTTGCAGCACCGTGACGACGGTATTGGGTTCTTGCTCCGATTCGAGCATGCCGATTGCCTGGTGGCGGTGCGGATCGAATTTCTCTCCAACCGGGTTGATTTCGGTGAGCCCCGATTTTTCGAAGGCGGAAATCAATTGCTTGAGGGTCAGGTCCACACCGGCCTGCAGGCTCTCGACCGTCTGGGTCTGGTTGGCAAGCGCCGCTTCGAGGCTGTCTTTGACCGCGAGCAGCTCGCCGGCGAATTTTTCGACGCCGAATTTGTGGGCCTTGACGATGTCTTCCTGCGCACGGCGGCGGACATTTTCGGTTTCCGCCTTGGCGCGCAACCAGGCGTCGTGGTGCTCGGCGGCCTGGAGCTCGATCTGGCGCAATTGCTCTTCGAGGCTGGGAATGGCGTCCGACGCCGGTTCAACTGCTGCTTGCGGCGGCTGCGTTGCCGCGTCCGGCTGCGGCGTTTCCTGGCCGAGCAGGGGTTCTTGAGGTTCGTTGGTTTGCATCTCGCTTCTCCGAAAAACTGTGTCAGTACATCGGGGCGGCCATTTGGTTTTCAAGTGCGTATCGCCAAGTTTTTTAAGCGTGCTACGATCATTGAGAGAAAATAGAGCGCGCTATGGAAAAAATAGGGAAATACACGGTTATCAAGGAGCTCGGAAAAGGCGCCACGGCAACCGTCTATCTTTGCCAGGATCCGGACGTCGACCGACAGGTGGCGGTCAAGCTCGTGCGCTTCGGCGCCGACGCCACTGCCCTGTCCCGCCGCCTGCGCAAGCTCTTTCAGACCGAGGATGGCATCGCCAAGCGTCTTGACCATCCCAACATCGTCAAGGTCTATGAAGCGGTCGTCGAGGAAAGCGGCGCCTATCTGGTGATGGAATACGTCGAGGGAATTTCCCTGGAGAACCATTGCCACATCGACCGGTTGTTGCCGCTGCATCGGGTCATCGGCATCATTTTCAAGTGCTGCCTGGCGCTCGATCATGCTTATCGGCAGGGTGTCATCCACCGCGACATCAAGCCGGCCAACATCCTCATGGCGGCCGACGATGAGCCCAAGATCGCCGATTTCGGCCTTGCGCTCAATCTGCAAAAGGACATGGACCGGGATTCCACCTTCATCATGGGTGTGGGATCGCCAGCCTACATGTCGCCGGAGCAGATCAAGGGCTACCCGATGAACCAGAAAACCGACCTCTACTCGCTGGGGGTGGTGTTCTTCCAGTTGCTCACCGGACGCTTGCCCTTCCGTGCCAACAACCACGCGACGCTGATCTACAAGATCGTGAACGCCGAACCGTCAGAGGTGACGGCGCTCAATCCCAGCCTCCCGGAAGGCCTCAATGCCGTCCTGCGCAAGGCTTTGGAAAAGGACCTCTACAACCGCTACAAGAACGGCGCCGAATTCGCCAAGGATCTGGCGGCCGTGCGCTATCAGATCCTGACCGAGGATGAAACCGCGCAGGACGACCGCCACTTCGAGATGCTGCGCAAACTCGATTTTTTGACCGAATTCGAGAATGTCGAGCTTTGGGAGATGTTGCGGGTATCGGTCTGGCGCGAAGTGGCCTCGGGCGTGGCGCTGATTCGCGAAGGCGAGAACAGTCGTGTGCTCGGAATTATCATCGGCGGTTTTGTCGAGGTTTCGATCGCCGGACAGGCGTTGTGCCGGCTCGGCCCGGGCGAGGTGATCGGCGAGGCGGCCTTCCTCCACCCCAGCGACAGCAAGCGCTATGCAACGGTGGTGACCCTCGAACCCACGCTCTTCCTCGAAATCAATGCGGCGGCGCTCGAGTTGGCTTCGGACGAGTTGCGCGAACGCATGCAGAACGCGCTCGTCGCCAAACTGATCGGGCGCCTGCGCCAGGTCAACCAGGTGGCCGCCCGCCTCGGCGGGCCGGCGGTTGCGGCGGGAACGACATCCTTCACCGGCGGCCGTTCACTGCCAGGGTCAGGCGTGGATTTCGAACTGGCGCCAATGTAGGGTGCCATCGGCCGGGTAATCCGCGGCCGATTGGCACATGCCAGAGAGCAATCAGGCCGTCAGGTCGATCTGCTGGATCGATCCTGCCTTCCCGTCTTCCTGCAGGAAAACCCCGCTCGACCGGATTTGCCCTAATGTCTGGTTGGCGGCGTTTTTCAAGTCGAAAGCGCTGGCAAGGTGGGCCAGCGCGATAGCGCCGACATTGGCCTGCGATAGCGAGCGCAAGACGTCCTTGCCTTCGGCGTCCTTGGTCCAGATGCGCAAATCCTTGTAGGCGGCGTCGTTCTCGTCGATCCAGCCGTTCCTGTCGTCATCGAGCGCTGCAAGCTCTTCGAAGCCGTTATCCGTTGTTGGCCCGAAAAGCTCCGAGCCGTTATTGACCTTGCCGTCGTGGTTGCGATCGAAGACCAGGAAGCCGCTGCCGCCGGTAACGAAATTGATGTTTTCCATCTTGCCGTCGGAATCGAGGTCGAATTTGAAGCGGGTGTCGGTCAGTTGCGCCGCCGTGCCGCCGAAATTGAGCACCAGCGGGTCTTTCCTGCGTACCGCGTCGCCGAGACGGAGGCTGATGTTGCTCTCTTCGGCATAGCTGCGCTGCATCACGAGGGAGAGGTCGAACTCGATGGTTTTGCCGTCGGCGGTTTGGACAGCACCATGGGCGACAAAGGTCGTTTGTTCGCTCTCGCTGTAGCTGGCGTGGTAGTCGTATTCAACGCCGAATCCGGCCGGCTGCCGGCCGGTTGGCCCGGCGCCTCCGGCATCCGCGCTGCCGGCTTCGGCCATGGCCTGTTGCAGCTCGCGACCGTCGAAGAACTTGATTCTCTCGCCGGTGAACCATTCGATCAGGTTGCGAAGCAGCATCATCTGCGGATCGTGCTCGAGCGGATCCTCATTCGCCGTGTCGGCCTGCTGCGCCGCCTTCCCCGCTTCGGAAAGCTGTACCGGATCGGCGACCACCGGATTGCCGCGGTTTTCAAAATCCGGTCGCCGCGATCCTGTCCACATGCGCAAGGATTCCTTGACGTCGAGCTTTTGCGTCGCCATGCGGCTGGAAGCCATTTCCAGGCTTGAACTGTCGATTTTCATGATTGCCTCGCTGCGGATGTCTAATCCTATTAACGGCAGCAAGGCGGCATATCTGAATCAAATATGCGGTTTTACCCAGCGCAAAAGCGTTGAAACATCGACGGCGCCCGCCTGGCGCGCGACTTCGCGGCCTTGACGAAAAATGGCGAGGGTCGGGATGCTGCGGATCGCGAAACGCTCGGCAAGCGCCGGCTCACTTTCGGTGTCGACCTTGACCAGCCTCGCCTTGGGCTCGAGTTGGGACGCGGCCTGGGCGAAAGCCGGCGCCATGGCGCGGCAGGGGCCGCACCAAGGTGCCCAGAAGTCGACGATCACCGGCAGATCCGAGCGGCCGATATGGCGGTCGAAGTTGGACGCCGTGAGTTCAAGCGGTTGGCCGGTGAATAGGGCGGCCTTGCACTGGCCGCAGACCGGATCGTCTGCCAATCTTTCACCGGGCAAGCGGTTGATGGCGTCGCAATGCGGACAGACAAGGTGTAGTTGGTCGGCCATGGTCGGCTCCAAGTTGGTTGGACGAGCTGCACATATGGGTGAGCGGCCAGCGATTTCAAGCTGAGCGCCCTGTCGGTCGGGGAGACCAAGACTATCCAGGCTGGCCTGGAGGCTTCGGCCCGCCGTCGCTGATGAGCCGCCCGAAGGCTTCGACTTGCCGCCAATCGGTAAATTCCTCGACGGTTGCTGGGTCGGTCGGGCCACCGGTCATCCACATGATGAGGCGGATCATGGTGCGGTCGAGGAAGCGGTAGCGCGGGTAATCCAGCCTGCCGGCAAAAACCGCCAGGAGACGAGGGCGCCAGGTGATGCGGCGGAGAAACCTGACAAGGTAGGGATTGGTGGAGGGCAGGCTTTTTGCGGGTTTGCGAGCGACGATATTGACCGAGAAGAAGGCATTGTCCTTTTCGTTCAGCACCTCCGCGTTGCTTTGGATGAAATCGACGACTTGGGCGGAGTGCTTGCCGTAGCGGATGCTGGCGCCGATCACGATCCGGTCGAAAGATCGGAGGTTAACGGCGGCGGCCCCGGCGATGGGGAGCAAGGTCGTGTGGTGCCGGCCGTCTTCGATGACTTGACGAATACGCTCGGCGATTTTTTGCGTCTGCCCGTCGATCGAAGCGTAAAGAATGAGGATGTGAGCCACAGGCGGCTGGCGTGAACCGAGGGGCGATATGGCCTATTGGCGGGCGCCCAGCGCCTTGGCGCGCCGGGCCGAATCCGCGAGCGTCGCCTGGTTCTCCACCGCTCGTGTTTCCCAGCCCTGCAGGTGGCGCTCGATCAGATCGGCGAGCGCCTTGATCCAGAGCGGCTGTTCATTCAGCGCGGGAATGTAGTTGAACGTCTCGCCGCCCGCCGCAAGAAAATCCGACTTGCCCTCGAGCGCGATTTCTTCCAACGTTTCCAGGCAATCCGCCGGAAAGCCGGGGCAGATGACGTCAACCCGCTTGACGCCTTCGCGACCCAGCTTTTGCAGAGTCGGCGCGGTGTAAGGCTGCAGCCACTGGGCGCGGCCGAAGCGCGATTGAAAACAAACATGGTATTGCTCGTCCGCCAGGTTGAGGCGCTCGGCGAGCAGGCGGCCGGTTTTCTGGCATTCGCAATGGTAGGGGTCGCCGAGGTCGAGACTGCGGCGGGGCAGCCCATGAAAGCTCATCACCAGGCGGTAGCTCGCATCGGGCAGGCCATGCGCTTGCCAATGCGCGCGTACCGATTGTTCGAGCGCCGCGAGATAACCCTCATCATCGTGGAAGTTGCGGATGGTCCGCAGCTCGGGCTGGTTCCGCGTCTTCTGGAACCAGGCGCCGACCTCGTCCAGCGCCGTCGCCGTGGTGCTGGCGGCATACTGCGGGTACATCGGCACCAGGAGGATGCGGGTGGCGCCTTCGGCTTTCAGTTGCGAGAGCGTGGCGGCGATCCCGGGCTGGCCGTAGCGCATTGCATAGACGACCCTGATTTGATGGCCGCGCTCGCCTAGAAGACCTTTGATCAGCTTGGCCTGCTTTTCGGTGTGGACGCGCAGCGGTGAGCCTTCGTCGGTCCAAACGGCGGCGTACTTGGCTGCCGATTTGCGCGGCCGGGTATTGAGGATGATGCCGTTGAGGATCGGCCACCAGGCCAGCTTGGGAATCTCGACGACGCGCGGGTCGGAAAGGAATTGCTTGAGATAGCGCCGGACGGCCGAGGGTGTAGGCGCATCGGGTGTGCCAAGATTGATCACGGCCACCGCCGTGCGGGCGATACTGCCATGCTGAAAGGCGGGTTCCGCTAAGAAATTGGGCATCAGGATTGGGTCTGGTGGGTGAGGGCGCTGGAAAGCAGGCGGGCGGTAATGTCGACGATGGGAATGATGCGTTCGTAAGCCATGCGTGTCGGCCCGATGACGCCGACCGAGCCGACGACCTGGCCATCGACTTCGTAACGCGCGGTGACGACGCTGCATTCGTCCAGGGTGGCGATGCCGGATTCCCCGCCGATGTAGATCTGCACGCCGTCGGCGCGATGGGAGATGTCGAGCAGGCGAACGAGGGAGGATTTCTGATCGAAGAGATCGAACAGGTCGCGCAGCCGTTTCATGTTGGAGGAAAGTTCTTCCACGTCGAGCAGATTCTTTTCGCCGGAAATGACATAAGGCGCCTGGTTCTCCGACATGGCCTCATTGCCGGCTTCGAGCGCCGCTTCCATCAATGGCTTCATGTCGTCGCGGAGTTGCTGTAGTTCGCTTTGCAGCCGGTGGCGGATCTGTTCGAAATCGAGGCCGGCGAAGTTTTGGTTCAGGTAGTTGGCTGCTGTGGTCAATTCCGAAGGCGTGTAGGCCTTTTCGGTAAATAGAATGCGGTTCTGCACGTCGCCGTCGGTGGTGACGAGGATGAGGAGGATGCGCTTTTCGGAAAGATTGAGAAATTCGATCTGACGAATCTTGGGTGAGCTGCGGCGCGGTGCCATGACGATGCCGGCGAAGTGCGTCAGGCTGGATAGCAACTGCGAGGCATTGGAAATGAGCTGCTGTGGCTGGGTGACATGCAGCGCGCCTTCGATTTCGCCCACTTGGCGGGCAGCCAGCGGTTGCACGGTGAGCAGGCTATCGACGAAGAGGCGGTAGCCGCGCGCGGTGGGGATGCGGCCGGCCGAGGTATGGGGGCTGGCGACGAAACCGGCATCCTCCAGGTCGGCCATGACGTTGCGAATGGTTGCTGGCGAAAGGTCGAGCCCGGAAAACTTCGACAGGGCGCGCGAGCCAACCGGCTGCCCGTCGGCGATGTAGCGCTCGATGAGCGCTTTAAGCAGGCTGCGGGAACGTTCGTCAAGCATGGGATGATTGTACAAAAAAACGCGGCACCGACTAGGCCTGAATTGCGGATGGTCGCAACGACTCGTAGGCGGAGCGTCAGGCGCTGCGAGCGGCGCGCGGTTGTTCCCCGAGCCAGCGAGCGGCCACGCCGACTTTCCCAGCCCATTTCGGAACACATCCTGCCTTCGTATTATCCGGCGGAGCGTTTTATGCCGGCTTATGCCAAAATCACCAGTTAAATATCGGCGGATGCGGAACATGGACAACCATCGGTGTTCCAAAGGCCTGTTTTCCCGGAGTCTGATCTCTCATGCAAAAAATCATTCGCGAGCGCTATGAAGCCGGCGAACTTGTCTCACGCGAAATCGAAGTCGTCGGCATTCGGTGGGCAAAGGGGGCAAAACTGGTGATCCACGCCATTGCGGCGATCAGTTTGTTGGTCATCGCCGTGGTCGCCGTATCCGACAGCATCATTCTGCGCTTCGAGAACGTGGGTGAAAGCGCCACGTCGGTCGATTCGACATGCCACGAAGGCAGCACGCGCAGAACGGCGATGTGAGTGGGGATAACAATGAGCGGTATCGGAGCGGCCGAAAAATCCTATCGCGAGCAAGCCCTGAAGCTCTTCCCATGGATCTGCGGCCGTTGCGGTCGTGAGTTCTCCGGCGTCCGCTTGCGCGAATTGACGGTGCATCACAAGGACCACAACCACGACAATAACCCGCCCGACGGCAGCAACTGGGAATTGCTGTGCATTTACTGCCATGAGAACGAGCATGCCCGCCAGCGTGACGCCGAAGGCCGGAGCGCGGACGAACGCGGCGTGGCCCCGGCGACGCACCAGCCATTCGCCGCCTTGCAGGGACTGCTGGGTAAAAAAACATGATGTCGGCGGCTGCTGGCCGCATGACATACGCTAAATCGACGGCTTTGTGCCAAAATCTGTCCCCATGAACGGTCATTCCGCCACTCGCTTCATTCCGCATTCCATTGCCCTGATCGGCAAGTTCTTCAGCCCGGAAATCGCCGAGCCCCTGGGCCGACTGGCTGAGAGCCTGCACGCGCGCGGCGCCACGGTGTTCATCGAGCGCGGCACGGCCGAACAGGTCGGCGGCCAGATCGATTTGAGGCGCTGGACCACCTGCGATTTCGAGGATATCGGCGCCCATGCCGACCTTGCCATCGTTCTCGGCGGCGACGGCACCATGCTCAACGCCGCCCGCCAACTGGCGCGCCACGGCGTTCCCTTGCTCGGCGTCAATCAGGGACGGCTCGGGTTTCTGACCGATATCGGCCGCGATGACATGCTCAATTATCTTGACGGACTCTTCGGCGGTGAATTCAAGCTCGAGAGTCGCATGCTGCTGGCCGCGGAATTGGTGCGGGCTGGCGAAGTGATCGCGGCCAACATCGCGTTGAACGACGTCGTGGTGGACAAGGGTGCCATCGGGCGCATGATCGAGCTGGAGCTTTCCATCGACGGCGAGTTCATCTACAACCTGCGTGCCGACGGACTCATCCTTTCGACACCCACCGGGTCGACCGCCTATTCGCTTTCCGCGGGCGGTCCCATCGTCCATCCCGCGTCCGGCACTATCGCTCTGGTGCCGCTGAGCCCGCATTCCCTCACCAACCGGCCGATCCTGGTGGATGGCCGGGCCGAAATCGCCGTGCGCATCACCTCGACCACCGAACCGCGCGCTCACTTTGACGGCCAGGCGACCCTCGATCTGCATCAGGGCGACGTCGTGCGCCTTAAGCGCGGGGAGCACGACATCTGCCTGCTGCACCCGCCCGACTACAGCTATTTCGCCATGCTCCGCCAGAAGCTCCATTGGAGCGAGCGGCCTCGGCACTGAACACATGCTCCAACATCTTTCGATTCGCGATTTCGTCATTGTCGACCGGCTGGAACTTGATTTCGACGCCGGTTTCGGTGCCCTGACCGGCGAGACCGGCGCCGGCAAGTCCATCCTTGTCGATGCGCTGGCGCTCGCGCTCGGCGATCGCGCCGATGCCGGCGTGGTTCGGGCCGGCTGCGACAAGGCGGAAGTCGCCGCCACCTTTGATATTACGGCGTTGCCGGTCATCGCCCAGTGGCTCACCGAAAACGACCTGGAAGCAGGCGACGAACTGCTGCTGCGGCGAGTCGTGGATTCTGGGGGACGTTCCCGCGCCTACATCAACGGCTCGGCCGCGACCGTTCAGCAACTGCGGGAAGTGGCGGAAAACCTGGTCGATATCCACGGGCAGCATGCGCATCAATCCTTGTTGCGTGCCGATGCGCAGCGCGCCTTGGTTGACAGTCATGCCGGATTGACGACGCTCGCCCGTGACGTCGGTGATGCCTTCCTGTCCTGGCGCGGCGCCGAAAAGAAGCGGGCCGAAGTGGCCGCCAGCGGCGAGGCCTTGGCCCGCGAACGCGAACAACTGGAGTGGCAAGTGCGCGAGTTGGACGCCTTGGCGTTTTCCGCCGAAGAGTGGGAAGCGCTTGAAGGCGAACACAAGCGCCTGGCGCATGCCGCGAGCCTGATCGAAGGGGCGCAATTCGCATTGGAAACGCTTTCCGACGGCGAAGCCGCTTGCGAAAACCAGGTCGACGCCGTGGCGTCGCGCCTCGGCAATCTGGCCGAATACGATCCGGCGCTGCAGGAAGTGGCGGAACTGGTGCAGTCGGTGCAAGCGGAGTTGTCCGAAGCGGTTTCGACCCTCCGCCGTTATGCCGGGCGTGCCGATCTCGACCCGGCCCGCCTGGCGGAAGTCGAGCGGCGTATCGATGCGGTGCTGACGAGCGCCCGCAAGTACCGCGTCCAGCCGCCTGAATTGCCGGAATTGGTCTCCAACTGGCGCGCCCGCCTAGAGGAAATCGGCGAGGCCGGCGACTTGGCGGCGCTCGAGGCGAATGTCGCGGCGACGCGAAAGCAGTATCTCGATCTCGCCACCAAATTGACGGCGGGCAGAAAAAAGGCGGCCGCCGAATTATCGGCTGCCGTTTCAGACCTCATGCGTCAACTGGCGCTCGGTTCGGGCAGCCTGCAGGTTGCGCTGGTGCCGATGGCCGAAGGCGCGGCCTATGGCCTCGAACAGGTGGAATTCCGGGTTTCCGGCCTTGCCGGCAACGAGGCCAGGCCACTTGCCAGGGTCGTCTCCGGCGGCGAATTGTCGCGCATCAGCTTGGCCATCCAGGTGGTGACTTCGCGTTCGGCGAGCGTTCCGACCTTGATCTTCGACGAGGTCGATGTCGGTATCGGCGGTGGTGTCGCCGAAATCGTCGGCCGGCTGCTGCACGAACTGGGCAGCGAACGCCAAGTGCTGTGCGTGACCCACCTCCCGCAGGTGGCGGCGCGGGCCAATTGGCAATGGCAGGTGAGCAAATCGGTGCGCGATGGGGCGACGCTGAGCCGAATCGAGACGCTCGATCACGGCGGAAGAGTGGAAGAAATCGCCCGCATGCTGGGCGGCGTCGAGATCACCGAAATCACCCGAAAGCACGCCTTGGAATTGCTGGGCACGCACTGACGTTCGATGGAAAAACATCCGCTTAGGCACTATATTTAAAACATCGGGATATTGGTCAGGAGCTCTCCATGGTGTCCGGCGCCATGCAGATTCCCAATCTTGGCTTCAATCGGCTGTTTCCCGCCAATTCCGGCGGGCAGCGGCCTTCGGCTGCCGGCGCGTCCCGCAACGCCCAACCCGAACCGCAGCAAAGGTCCCAAGGCGGTGCGCTCAGCTCGGAACAACTGCAGCAAGTCGAGGCCCTGGCCGCGGCAGATCGCAAGGTCCGTGCGCATGAACAAGCCCATCTGAGCGTCGGTGCCGATCTGATTCGGGGCGGGCCGAGTTATAGCTACCAGACCGGCCCCGATGGAAAACGCTACGCGGTGGCGGGTGAAGTCCAGATCGACACCTCAGAGGCGCGCAAACCCGAGGACACCATTCCCCGCGCTCAGCATATCCGGGCGACGGCGCTGGCGCCGGCCGATCCGTCGAGCCAGGATCGCGAAGTCGCGGCTCAGGCTTCAAGCATGGAAATGGCGGCGCGCCAGGAGCTTGCCTTGCAAACGGGAGAGGGGCATTCCACCGGTGATAAGGCGGTCGCGAGTTATCGCACCGTTGCAGAATCGGAGTCCGGGTCACCGCGCTTCAAGGCTTATGCCTGAAGAACGAGATGGCTGACGGCCACTAGCGCCATGATGATGAAAACGACGCCGCTGATGCGGTGAATCCAGAGCAGCGGGAGCTTTTGGAACAGCTTGCGGCCGGCAACGACCGCGGCAATCGAGGTGGCTGCAAGGGCCAAGGTGGCGCCGGTCCACACGGCGGAGGCCTGGCTGGTGCTGCTCAAACCTGCCACCGCAATCTGGGTCTTGTCTCCGAATTCGGCCAAAAAAATGAGCATGAAAGTGGTGGCCAGTGCACCGCGGCTGGTTTTCTCCTGCAAGGATTCTTCTTCGTCCTCTTCCGCGTAACGCAAGGCGTGGATGCCGAAAAAGGCGAACAGGATGGCGACTGCGGCGGATACCACCCAGGTGGGAAGCCAGGCGGCAACGGCGGCGCCGAAGAGCACCGCGAGCAAATTGAGCAGCGCGAAGGCGACGACAGCGCCGAAGACGACCGGCACTCCCCGGTGGCGCGCCGCCATGGTCATGCAGACCAACTGGCTTTTATCTCCCAACTCCGCCAGGGCGATGACGAGAAAGGTGGCGCCGGCCGAGGAAAGCCAACCGGCGCTGAGCGAAAGCCCATCCACCCCCATCCTCAATCGTGCGGATTGCTGGAGCCGCGATGCGGGCAATTGGGCTTGCCGCAGGAAGCATAAAGGTAGAGCGCGTGGTCCTGAATGGTGAAGCCGCGTTCGCGGGCGATCTGGTTTTGCCGGGCCTCGATTTGCGGATCGTAGAATTCCTCGACCCGACCGCAATCGACACATACCAGATGATCGTGATGCTTGCCGCGGTTGATTTCGAACACGGCCTTGCCGCTCTCGAAGTAATGGCGTTCCAGCAACCCAGCCTGTTCGAATTGCGTGAGAACGCGATAAACGGTGGCAAGACCGATGTCGGTATGATCGTTCAGCAAGACGCGATAAACGTCTTCGGCGGAGAGGTGGCGAACGTCGCTCTGTTCGAACAGTTCAAGTATCCTGAGGCGTGGCACAGTCGCCTTCAGACCTCTATCCTTGAGGCTCTGGGGGTCACTCATCGTTGATTTTTCCGTTTTTGGCGGCCGGAGAGAGAGGGCCGAATTCGGTTATGATATAACGTTCCGAACCCCTATGAGAAATTCCGGTTTCCCGCTCCCCATGCCGCTCATTCGAATTCTTATCACTGGTCTGGCCTGTTTCGGACTTGCCGCTTGTTCCTATGTTCCCCGTATCGTCACGGAATACCGTATCGATGTGCAACAGGGCAACGTTCTCAACCAGGAAATGGTTTCGCAGCTCAAACCCGGGCAAACGCGTGACCAGGTGCGCTTCATTCTCGGAACGCCCATGTTGACCGACATGTTCCACGCCAATCGCTGGGATTATGTCTATCGCCTGCAAAACGGCCGCACCAATGTCGTCGAAACCCGCCGTCTTTCGGTATTCTTCGACCAGGAAGGGCGGCTCGAGAAAGTGACCGGCGATGCTGATGTCGCGCAGGCGAGCGAACTGACGGCGCCACCGGCTAAGAACCAGGTGATCGATCTGGGAAGTTTGCCCGCCGACGGCAAGCCATTGCCGCCACCAGAGGAAAAAGGCTTTTTTGGCCGCATGAAGGAAAAGATCGGACTCTAAGATGAGCGGATTGAACATTGGCATTGTCGGTGCCGGCGGCCGTATGGGCCGGAGGTTGATCGAGGCGACATTGCGCGACGGAGAAGCTAGCCTTGCCGGCGCGTTCGACCGCCCCGGCAGCGCGGCGGTGGGCAAGACGGCCGGCGAGCTGGTTGGGTTGCCTTGCGAATTGCAGGTTGCGGATGATCTGGCGGCGGGAATTGCGGCCTGCGATTGCCTCATCGATTTCACCAGACCCGAGGGCACGCTGGAAAACCTGGCGCTTTGCCGCAAGAACGGGGTTGCAATGGTGATTGGAACCACTGGTTTCGATACGGCCGGCAAGCTCTCCATCAGCGAGGCGGCACGCGACATTCCGGTTGTTTTCGCGCCCAACATGGCGGTTGGCGTCAATCTCGTTTTCAAATTGCTCGATACCGCGGCCCGCATCCTGAATCAGGGCTACGACATCGAGATCGTCGAAGCGCATCACCGCATGAAGATCGATTCGCCCTCCGGCACGGCCTTGCGCATGGGCGAAGTTGTCGCCAAGGCACTTGGCCGCGACCTCGAGACTTGCGCCGTCTACGGCCGCGAGGGTGTTACCGGCGAGCGCGATCCGTCCACCATCGGCTTCGCGACCGTGCGCGGCGGCGATATCGTCGGTGACCACAATGTGATGTTCTGCGGCATCGGCGAGCGCGTCGAGATCAGCCACAAGGCCGGCAGCCGCATGCCTTATGCGTTGGGGAGTCTCAGGGCGGCGCGTTTCCTGGCCGGCCGGAAAAACGGCCTTTACGACATGCAGGACGTCCTCGGTTTGAGGTAGTGTCATGAAATCCAAGCTGTTGGCGCGGCAGCTGGTTGAGATCTTCGGCACTGAAGGCGAAGCGCAGTTGCGTCGATTGCTCAGTGAGGCCAATGGCGGCAATCCTGCGCTGGTCGCCGGTGTCGAGCGCCTCCTGGTCGCCGCCGACGCCACGTACACCCAATACGCCAGCCTGCAACGGGCGCAGATCGAAATCTCTGGCGATACCTATTCTGATTGGAATTTCAAGAGCGGCCAAGTGGAATCGGGTCGCCAATGGAAGGCGGGGCTCGGCTATTCCGATGTCGAAATCGACAATAGCCTTCTCGCCTGGCAGCGGCTGATTCATCCGGACGATTTGCCGCGCCTGCAAGCCGCCATCGCCGCCCATGTGCGCGGCGAGCATGGCGTTTTCAGCGTCGATTGCCGCATGCGAACGAGCGACGGTGCCTGGAAATGGCTCCTGCTCAAGGGCTTGGTGACGGCGCGCGAAGCCGCCGGCGGCCCGCTGCGCATGTTGGTCCTGCAGCGTGACATCAGCGCCGACAAAAGCACGGAAACCGACATGCTCGCCGCCAAGGATGCGGCGGAATCGGCGAGCAAGGCACGAGGCGCCTTCCTCGCCAATATGAGCCATGAAATTCGTACGCCTTTGAACGGCATCATCGGCATGACCGAACTCGCGCTCGATACCAAACTCGACGCCGAGCAGCGCCATTATTTGAAAACGGTGAAGTCCTCGGCTGAAAGTTTGCTGCACGTGGTGAATGAAATCCTCGATTTTTCCAAGATCGAGGCCGGCAAGCTGCAATTCGAATCCATTGCTTTCTCCCTGATCGATGTCGTTTTCGACTCGGTGCGGGTGCTTGCCATGGCGGCGCATAAGAAGGGCATCGAAATCATCGTCGATATCGCCCCGGAAGTGCCGACCCGTACCGTCGGCGATCCGACCCGTCTGCGCCAGGTCATCACCAACCTGCTGGGCAATGCCATCAAGTTCACGGAGCGCGGCGAGATTGCGCTGGAGGCGCGGGTCGAAAGTCTGGAAGGCGACGCGGTCAATCTCCATTTCGCGGTGCGCGACACCGGCATCGGCATTCGCGCCGACAAGCAACAGGCGATTTTTGAGGCGTTTGCCCAGGCCGATGTCTCGACCACGCGTCGTTTCGGCGGCACGGGGCTTGGGCTCGCTATCAGCCAGCGCCTGGTGCATCTCATGGATGGGCGAATCTGGCTGGAAAGTGTTGAGGATGCAGGATCGACCTTTCATTTTTCCGCCCGTTTCGGGATCGAGCCGGCGGCGCGCAAGACCGCGCCGCCCTTGGTCTTGGCCGGCAAGCGCGCGCTGGTTATCGACGACAGCCCGGCTGCCTGCGCGCAACTGGCGGCATTCCTCGATCACCTTGGGATCCACCCCACCCTGGCGGGCGATGGCGCAACGGCGATCGCTGCCATCGAACGCGCCAGGGGAATGGACTTTCCCTTCGATTTCATTTTGCTCGACGCCGCCATGCAGGCGCCGGCGGGCTTTGCCCTGATCGAGGATTGGCATGGCGGACCGCAGCGGGAACGCTTGGTTGCCCTGGTGACGACCGAGAACCAGCGCCAGGATCTCGCCCGTTTGCGCGAGTTGCAGGTCAATGCTTATCTCATCAAGCCGATCGGCCGCCAGGAATTGATCGATGCCCTGATGCTCGCGGGCGGCTGGGGGATTTCCGGCAACGAGGCGCTGGACTTCGCCGCGTTCGACCTCGATGCTTTGGACGCCGATGAAAAGGCCTTGGAAATCCTGCTGGTCGAAGATAATCCGGTTAATCAGGAACTTGCGGTCAAGCTCCTGGAAAAGCGCCGGCACCATGTGACCATCGCCAACAATGGCGCGGAGGCGGTCGATTGGTTTGAAAAGCGGAATTTCAATGCCATCCTCATGGATTTGCAAATGCCGGTGATGGGCGGCATCGAGGCGGCCGAGGCGATTCGGGCGCGAGAAATGCGGCGCAGCTGGGTGATGACCGACGGTTTTTCCTCCGCGTATATCATCGCCATGACCGCCAATGCCATGGAGGGCGATCGTGACCGCTGCCTCAAGGCCGGCATGAACGATTTCATCAGCAAGCCGTTGCGCCCGGCCGATCTCGATGCCGCGCTGGCGCGATTGGCGGGCGAAGTCGCCGAGGCGGCAGAGGCGTCGGCGCAGGCCAGCACTGTATTCATGCCCGCCCAGGCTCCCGTCGTCGATCTGGCGGCGGCCCTACGAAATCTCGGAGATCGTGACCTCCTCGGCAGCATGGCGAACATGATGCTATCGGAATGGAACGACAACGTCGGGCGCATTCAGTCGGCGCTGGAGGCATCGAGTGCCGTCGATCTGCGCATGCATGCGCATACCCTGAAAAGCCTGCTCTCCATCTTCCACGCTGAAAAGGCGCGTCGGGCGGCGCTCGAGCTCGAAAAAGCGGCCCAGATCGAAGACCAGGTTCCGTGGGCGCAATGCCACGAACTTTTTACCCTCCTGGCCACCGAGTTGGGCCGGCTAAAGCCAGAAATCGAGCGCTTCGCGCGGGGCGATACCGAAGTCTGAATTTGCCGGGAAGGGGTGTTTTCGGCTAAAATCCGACGGTTTGCCCGAAGATGGCGCGCCGATGAAAAAAACCCGGTGGCGCCCATAACATTATCGAAGTCAGGAGACCGTTGTGTCGCTGCTGCCAGCCCATACCCCCGCCATTCTTGCTCTTGCCGACGGAACCGTATTCACTGGGCAATCCATCGGGGCGGACGGCATCACCAGCGGCGAAGTGGTATTCAACACCGCCATGACCGGCTATCAGGAAATCCTCACCGATCCCTCCTATAGTCGCCAGATCGTGACCTTGACTTACCCGCATATCGGCACTGTCGGTTGCAACGAAGAGGATTTCGAGTCCTCCGCCAATCATGCGGCCGGCCTCGTGATTCGCGACTTGCCTTTGATTGCTTCCAACTGGCGTTCGCAAAGCACCCTTTCCGATTATCTGAAACGCCATGGCATCGTCGCCATCGCCGGCATCGATACGCGCAAGCTGACCAGAATCCTGCGCGAGAAGGGCGCCCAATCCGGCTGCATCGTGGCGGGGACGGCGCCCGACGCCGCCAAGGCGTTGGCGGAAGCGCGGGCCTTCCCGGGTCTTTCCGGCATGGATCTGGCCAAGGTTGTGAGCGCCAAGGCCGCCTATGAATGGACAGAAGGCGAGTGGACCCTGAAGGGATACGCTGCTGGCGCAACTCCCCGTTTCCATGTCGTCGCCTACGACTACGGCGTCAAGAAAAATATCCTGCGCATGCTTGCCACGCGGGGTTGCAAGCTGACCGTCGTGCCGGCGCAGACACCGGCGGCGGACGTCCTGGCGATGAAACCGGACGGCGTGTTCCTTTCCAACGGCCCCGGCGATCCTGAGCCCTGCGACTATGCCATCGCGGCGATTCAGGAATTCATGGCGCGCTCCGTGCCGGTGTTCGGCATCTGCCTGGGCCATCAGTTGCTCGGGCTGGCTTCCGGCGCCAAGACGGTGAAAATGAAATTCGGCCACCACGGCGCCAATCATCCGGTCAAGGATATGGATACCGGGCAGGCGCTGATCACCAGCCAGAACCACGGCTTCGCGGTCGATCCCGATACCCTGCCGTCCAACCTCCGGGTGACGCATGTTTCCTTGTTCGACGGCTCGCTCCAAGGCATCGCCCGCACCGATGTGCCTGCATTCTCCTTCCAGGGGCACCCCGAGGCGAGCCCCGGGCCGCACGACGTGGCCTATCTCTTCGACCGATTCATCGACACCATGACGCGCGGTATGGCCGCGCTGCAACCTGCCGCCCAAGGGCGTGGCTAAGACGAGAGCAGAACATGCCCAAGCGTACTGACATCCACAGCATTCTCATCATCGGCGCCGGCCCGATCATCATCGGCCAGGCGTGCGAATTCGATTACTCAGGCGCCCAGGCCTGCAAGGCGCTGCGCGAGGAGGGCTATCGGGTCATTCTGGTCAATTCCAATCCGGCGACGATCATGACCGATCCGGAAATGGCCCATGTGACCTACATCGAGCCGATTACCTGGCAGGTTGTTGCCAAGATCATCGAGAAAGAGCGCCCGGACGCTTTGTTGCCGACCATGGGTGGCCAGACGGCACTTAACTGCGCCCTCGACCTGGCCCGCGAAGGCGTGCTCGACCAATTTGGCGTCGAGTTGATCGGTGCCTCTCGCGAGGCCATCGACAAGGCGGAAGACCGCGAGAAATTCAAGCAGGCGATGACAAAGATCGGTCTCGGCTCGGCGCGTTCCGCGATGGCGCATAGCATGGAAGAGGCTTATCAGGTGCAGGCGGCAATCGGCTTCCCGACCATCATCCGGCCGTCCTTCACCATGGGCGGCTCGGGCGGTGGTATCGCCTACAACATGGAAGAGTTCGAGACCATCTGCAAACGCGGCCTCGAAGCCTCGCCGACACATGAACTGCTGATCGAGGAATCGCTGCTGGGCTGGAAGGAATTCGAGATGGAGGTCGTCCGCGACAAGGCGGATAACTGCATCATCATCTGCTCGATCGAAAATTTGGACCCGATGGGTGTCCATACCGGCGACTCGATCACCGTCGCGCCGGCGCAAACGCTGACCGACAAGGAATACCAGATCATGCGTGACGCCGCGG
>JAPUEC010000130.1 GCA_027492775.1 Rhodocyclaceae bacterium | reverse complement strand
AAGTCATTGATGCTGATGTGCGGGTCGGATACGGTTTGTGCGACAGCGTTGGTCACGGAATTCTCCTGTTTTTCGGCGTGTTTCTGCGGCGCAGACTCGGGGGGCGGCGCCAGGGAGTCCTTGTTGGCTTCGACTAGTGTTGAAATCATTTTTTGATCAATGCGGGTCATCAGGTGGCCGTAGGAGTTGATGCTGTGACCGGCAGGAAGTAACTGCGCTGCATCATCCCATTGAAGTGGGCGCACATTCAGGAAAGCCTCAACCTGCCGTGCCAGTTCGGGAAGAACGGGTTTCAAATAGATTGTCAGAATGCGGAAGCAGTTGATTGCCACACTACAAACAATCTTGAGCTGACCGCGCTGGGTTTCATCTTTAGCGATATTCCATGGCTGCTTTTCATTGACATAAACGTTTACTTCATCTGCAAGCGCCATGATTTCCCGAACCGCGCGTCCGTACTCTCTGTTCTCGTAGTAGTCCGCAATGGTTTCGGCTCTGGATTGAATGTTCTCAAGGGTGACATCCAGAGTTTCGTCTCCAATGGTTACTCCATCGAGTTTCCCCTCGAAAAACTTGGTCAGGAAGCCGGCACAGCGACTGGCGATGTTGACGTACTTGCCAACCAGGTCGGAATTCACGCGTGCAGCGAAATCCTCAAGGTTGAGGTCGATGTCTTCCATCGTGCTGTTGAGTTTCGCGGCGTAGTAGTAGCGTAGCCACTCGGGGTTGAGTCCCTGTTGCAGATAGCTTTCGGCGGTGATGAAGGTGCCGCGCGACTTTGACATCTTGGCGCCATTGACGGTCAGGAAACCATGCGCAAAGACGCTTGTCGGCGTGCGAAAGCCGGCGTGTTCGAGCTCGGCCGGCCAGAACAGCGCGTGGAAGTAGAGGATGTCCTTGCCGATGAAGTGGTACATCTCCGTGCCTGCGGCAAGCGCCGCGTCGGCCTCGGTGTAGGCGGCGAGGTCGATATGCATGCCTTCGGCGGCCTTCTTGTTCACCAGGTTCTTGAAGCTGCCGAAGTAGCCGATGGGCGCGTCCAACCAGACATAGAAATACTTGCCCGGCGCGTCGGGAATCTCAAAGCCGAAGTAGGGCGCGTCGCGCGAGATGTCCCAGTCGGTGAGCTTGTTCTCGCCCTCGGCGCCCAGCCACTCCTGCATCTTGTTGGCGGCCTCGGGCTGCAAGCGGCCGGACTCGCGCGTGTATTTGCGCAGGAAAGCCTGGCAGCGCGGGTCGGAGAGGCGGAAGAAATAATGTTCGGAAGCGCGCACCTCCGGCTTGGCACCGGACACGGCGGAATAGGGGTTCTTCAGGTCGTTCGGCGTGTAGGCCGCGCCGCAGACTTCGCAGTTGTCGCCGTACTGGTCCTTGGCGCCGCACTTGGGGCACTCGCCCTTGATGAAGCGGTCGGGCAGGAACATCTGCTTGACCGGGTCGTAGTACTGCTCGATGGTGCGGGTCTCGATCAGGCCGGACTGTTTGAGCCGGGCATAGATCTCGTTGGCGAAGGCGCGGGTTTCTTCGGAATGCGTGGTGTGGAAGTTGTCGAAGGTGACATGAAAACCGGTGAAATCGCGCAGGTGCTCGCCATGGACCCGGGCGATCAGCGCCTCGGGTGCGATGCCTTCCTTCTCCGCGCGCAGCATGACCGGCGTGCCGTGCGTGTCGTCAGCGCAGACGTACCAGCACTCGTGGCCGCGCATCTTCTGGAAACGCACCCAGATGTCGGTCTGGATGTACTCCACCAGGTGGCCGAGGTGAATGGCGCCGTTGGCGTAGGGCAAGGCGGAGGTGACGAGGATTTTGCGCGGCATGGCGTTGTTTCGGCATTCGATGACGGTGAATCCGTCATTTTACACCGAGCGATTAGCACCCTGTCGGGGTTAAATCGCCGACGCGCCGAGGGTGTTGGGCTGTAGGGCGCGACCCGGGACGCGCGGCGGTGGCGCCCATCGCAAGCGGCCCGCAACAAAGCCATGCGGCCCCAAAACCCCCGGCCCTCCGGGTTGGGTTTGAAATGGCGTGTCCGCGTTGTCACTCGTCGTTTATTGGGAATAGCCCAACCGCACACCTCGCGCCTAGCGGCCATCGCCATTTCAAGCCTAACGCGCGGGCGATTTAACCCCGGTAGGCTGCTAGCCGGCCGACGCCGGATCAAGCGGCCTGCGTTACCCCGGCCTCGCGGAAGCGGATCAACTCGTAGTCGTTTCCCTGACCTTCCAGGCCGACGACGCGGGCGGGCCGGAAACGCCCGCGGATGGAGATGTCGATGCGGTTATCGACCGCGAAGGTGCCGGGTGGCGCGAGCAGCAGCCGGTCCTCGAATGAAAGCAAAATGGCGTCGCGCCACCCGAGGCCCGAGGTTTCCTGGGTTTGTTGCATCCAGAGGTTTTCTTCCTCGTCGTTCTTGGTAATGCGGACCTGTGAGCAGTAGGGCGTGCCGTCGAAGATGGTCAGGCCGGCATTTGGGGCGCCGTGGCTCGAACCCAAGCGACGGACGATACCGGCGCGCCAGTCGAGATCGTCCTCGCGCCGGTAGGCGATGAGCGCGCCGATGGTGTGCCAGGGCCGCCGTGAAAGGCAGCGCACGCCCATGCCCTTGGCGCTTTCGTCGATGATTTCCCATTTGTCCATCATTTGCCGGTCGCCGGCAGTTTCGAGCAGGCGGAGCACCTCCATCGGGGTCTTGGGCGGGGGTGGGATATCCTCCACCACGGCGTGGCCCTTGTGCCTGAGCCGCAGCGACTTGACGTAACCTTCGTAGTCCAAGCTACGGCCGGAGCGTGCGAATTCCGAGGCGGCGATCATGCGGCGCACCAGCGCCAAGCCATTCACCACCAGGATCTTGCCGCCGCTGCTTTGCCGCGGCTGGCTGCGTGCCGGCGGATTGGGCGACCAGTGCACGATCATGGTGTGCAGCAGTTCTTTGGTCTGCTCGACGCTCAGGCCAGCGCTTTCCAGCCATTCGGGCTGCTTGCCGCTGGTGACGAGGGTGGCGCGCAGTTGCAGGAGTTGGGAATAGCCGGCGCCCGGTCCGAGGTAACGCAAATTGGTGCCGCCGCCGGCGCTGCAACGTTCGGGGCCGCGGTTGCCCTCGGGGTCGATCTGGTAAAGCGACAGTCCGCTTTGCGCATCGGCATATTGAGCGCGTGGCGCGATCCAGGCGGCCAGCCGGTTGGCGGCTTCAATGGCGTTAGGCGTCAGGTTAGAGAGCGGAAGAGTTTCCAGCAGCAATCCAACCATGTATTCGGCCCAGACACTGCTGGAATTCAGATTGTCGCGATAGAGCGGTTGTGCCAGATGCGAGGCGCCGAGATCCCAGGCGCGGCGGTTGAGCGCGTGTGCCGTTGCCCACCAATCCTCGGAAGGCGCGCGATAGGTCATGCGTGCCAGCTTCTTGCACTGCACCCAGGCATGCATGGCACGGGCGGCGAAGCGCGCAATCTGGCGTTTGTCGGAATTTTGTTCGGGATCGGCCGCCAGCAACTGCATGACGTGGAGGTTGGCGACGTAGCTGTCGCCGTAGTAGCGCTCGAGCGTTGGCGTCGGCAGGGCGGAGCGGCGCTCCTCGGCCGCGCTTTTCAGGACTTCGTGCCAGCACTCGGCCAGCGCGGTGGTTGCGTATTCATCCAGGCGCCCGACGGCGCGCGCCATCTGGCCCGCGTTGAGCTGCTGGGAAAGATGGCCTGGGTCCTGCAGCCATTCGTTGATGGCGAGCAGGACACGCTGCGGATTCACCACCGGCAATTCGGCCAGCCAAGCGGAAATGTCGGCGTCGCTCCCCAGCGGATGCGAGGGAGCGTCGTCGACGGGCTTCAGGCGAGAGGCAATCCAGTTGAACATATAGTTTATACGGCAAAGACAACTATTACTTTAGGGCTAATCAACGACTGGCGCCAGTCTCCGGCTGATAAGGCCAGGTCCTATCGAGCGCCGAGGTTCACGGTATACTTCAGTAATTCGGTCGACCATTACACTGTAGTGGACTGGACCATTACCCGGAGAATTCCCATGGCTGTGACAGTCGAAACCGTTCAGGCGGCGCTCAAGGCGTTGGTCGATCCCAATACGCAGAAAGATTACGTATCCTCCAAGTCGGTACGGGACGTTCGCGTCGAAGGCGAATCCGTTTTCCTCGACATCGAGCTCGGCTACCCCGCGAAATCGCAATTCGAACCAATCCGCCAGCAGATCGAAACCGCCTTGAAAGCGGTGCCGGGCGTTTCGAAAGTTACCATAAATATCGCTGCGAAAGTGGTCGCTCACGCCGTGCAGCGGGGCGTCAAACTGATGCCCGGCGTCAAGAACATCATCGCCATCGCCTCCGGCAAGGGCGGTGTTGGCAAGAGCACCACCGCCGTTAATCTGGCGCTCGCCCTGGCCCAGGAAGGCGCCAGCGTCGGCATTCTCGACGCCGACATCTACGGTCCGTCGCAGCCGCAAATGCTGGGCATCCCGGATGGCCATCCGGAATCGGAAGACGGCAAGACCATGGAGCCGCTGGTCGCGCATGGTGTGCAGGTGATGTCTGTGGGTTTCCTGGTCGACACCGAGGCGCCGATGGTCTGGCGCGGCCCGATGGTGGTGCAGGCGCTCGACCAGCTGCTCAACCAGACCAACTGGCACAACCTCGATTACCTCGTGGTCGACCTGCCGCCGGGTACCGGCGACACCCAGCTTTCTCTCTCGCAGAAGGTGCCCGTCACCGGCGCCGTCATCGTCACCACGCCGCAGGACATCGCCCTGATCGATGCCCGTCGCGGCCTGAAAATGTTCGAAAAGGTGGGCATCCCCATCATCGGCATCGTCGAGAACATGAGCATTCACATCTGTTCCAACTGCGGCCACGAGGAGCATATCTTCGGCACCGGCGGCGGTGAAAAGATGTGCCAGGACTACGGTGTCGAATTCCTCGGCGCGCTGCCGCTGGAATTGTCCATCCGTGAGTTGGCCGATGGCGGCAATCCGACCGTGGTGGGCGCCCCCGATTCCCGCGCGGCGGAAATCTATCGCGCCATCGCTCGCCGGGTGGCGGTGAAGATTGCCGAAAAGGCCAAGGATCTGACCTCGCGTTTCCCCAACATCGTGGTCGAGAACACCTGAAAACGAGCACTTTTTGGCGCGAAAGGCGGGTAAAATCCCGCCTTTGCTTTTTGTCGCCCGGGTAAAGAAAATGGCCATAAAATCAGACAAATGGATTCGCCGCATGGCGGAGACCCACGGCATGATCGAACCGTACGAGCCTACGTTGATCCGCGAGGTCAACGGCCACAAGATCGTTTCCTACGGGGCGTCGAGCTATGGCTACGATATCCGTTGCGCCCGCGAATTCCGCGTCTTCACCAACATCAACTCGACCATCGTCGATCCCAAGTGCTTCGATCCGAAGTCCTTCGTCGAGGTTGAAGGCGACTATTGCATCATTCCGCCCAACTCCTTTGCCCTGGCGCGCACCGTCGAGTATTTCCGCATTCCGCGCAGCGTTCTGACCGTTTGCCTGGGCAAGAGCACCTATGCCCGCTGCGGCATCATCGTCAATGTCACGCCCTTCGAGCCGGAGTGGGAAGGCTACGTCACCCTGGAGTTCTCCAACACCACCCCGCTGCCCGCCAAGATCTACGCCGGCGAAGGCTGTGCCCAGGTGCTGTTCTTCGAATCCGACGAGGAATGCGAAACGTCTTACAAGGATCGCGGTGGCAAGTACCAGGGCCAAAGCGGCGTCACCTTGCCGAAAATCTGATGTTGTGACTTGGCAGAGGTAGGGTACATGCTCAAATCGGCAGTGTTTATGACAAAGTCATTTCACCTCGCTTCCGCTTGGTTTCATCGGTTGGCAATGGGATGTGTGCTCGTTATCGGCTGCGCCGGAATTGCTTCGGCGCAGGTGCCCGCCCGGGCGTCAGCGGAAATCAAGATCCCCGATTCGGCCTTTGTTCGCGAGGCCAGGCTACCAGCTTGGGCGGAGGAAGGTGGCGTCGTTCCAAAGGCGGCGTCAGCGGCGGCCGTCGTGGTGCGCCTTGCCGATACCCAGGTTCGGGTAGAGGGGATGTCGTCTTCTGCGCTAGTGCGTAGAGTTTTGGCGGTGAACAATTCTTCGGGGCTTGGTGCCGTCGGGCAATACGAGATTGTTTTCCAGCCGGACTATCAGCGGGTCAAGCTCCATGCTGTCCGCTTGCTTCGCGCCGACGCCGTTGAGGATCGCCTGGCCAGCGCCAAGGTCCGCTTCGTGCAAAGCGAGCGCAACGTTGATTCGGCGATATTCACCGGCTGGGTGACGGCCGTTGTGGTCGTCGATGACCTCCGCGTCGGCGATTCGCTGGATGTGGTGTACTCCGTTCAAGGGGATAATCCGGTCTTCAACGGCAAGTATTTCGACACCATCTCTTGGGATGCCACCGTACCGGTATTGCTGCGGCGCTTTACCCTCGACATGCCGCCAGGCCGCAGCCTGAACTATCGCATGCAGGGTGCCGGGGCTGATGACCGGGTTCGGCCGGAGGTGAGTGTTGTAAAGGGCCGCCGTCTTTATCGTTTCGTCGAGAAGGACTTGCCGGCGGTCGAAGTGCCGCTCCATACCCCTGAAGACATCAGCGCTCTGCGCTGGTTACAGCTTTCCGAGTTCTCGGCCTGGGGACAGGTCGTCTCGTGGGCCAAAGGTCTTTTCGCGATTGCGCCTCTGCCAGCCGAATTCATTCCCATCCTGGCCGGCCTGAAAGCGAAAGATGACGAGGAGGCACGCATTCTCAAGGCCTTGAGCTTCGTCCAGAACGAGATTCGCTACGTCTCGCTGTCCCTGGGGGAGAATTCGCATCGGCCCTTCGCCCCGCGGGAAGTGCTGGCGCGGCGGTACGGCGACTGCAAGGATAAGTCGCTATTGCTGGTGTCCCTGCTGCGCGAAACCGGGATAGAGGCCTACCCTGTACTGGTCTCGACGCAATTCAGGCAGAACCTCGAGACCTTGTTGCCTAGCCCGCATGCATTCGACCACGTCATCGTCAAGGTGGTATCCCGCGGCAAGACTTATTTCCTCGATCCGACCCTACGTAATCAGTTTGGTACTTTGGCTAAGCTCGGGCAGGCGCATTTTTCGACCAAGGTACTGGTGGTCGCCTCCGATAGCGAGAGACCGGTGTTGTTGCCTCCGCCGGACGAGGCGCTGATCACCGTCCGCCGGCGCGAACAGGTGACGGTCGATCGGATGACGGAACCGGCGAAAATGGAAGTGACGCTGGAATACGCTGGGTTGGGTGCTGAAGGTTATCGCACGATGCAGGCCAGCGTTGAGGCAGACAAGCTAAGGGCCTTTTATGCGGGTGCGCTCGATCGGCGCTATCAGAAGGTGGAACTGGTTGGCGATCCGCAGGTCGACGACAACCGTCGTAACAATACGGTCAAGGTCGTGCTGCAATACCGGATCCCGGGCTTCATCGAAGCCAACCAGGGGGAGTGGCTGGCGCGGTTCCAAGCCTCCAATCTGATCGAGCAGTTCTACGTTCCCAACGGCGGCAGGCGTACCACGCCCCTCCGCATGCCCACCTATCCTTTCATAGGACGGTACGATTTGGAGATCAGTTTTCCGGAGGAATTCGACATCCGACGGAAACCCTATCTGAGAACAGTCGAGAACGATGGTTTTTCGCTGGATTCGAAGCTGTCCATGAGCGGGCGCAAGGCCATGGCGCAAGTGGAAATGCGGATCCTCTCCGACCGTGTTGCCGCTGACCGCATACCGACATTTCTAGAGGCGTTGCGTAGTACCAACGGCATGCTTTCTGGTGCGTTCGCGGTGGATAAGAGCGACTTGAAGTCAGGAACACAGCCTGCTCTTCCCTTCAAGCAGTCGGTGCGAGAGCAGCTTGAAAATACCATCAAGTCAATTTCGGAATACCTGGCGAAGGCCAGAGGGACCAGTACGGACGTTGCTGGCGCATATTGCGAGCGCGCGCTTTCCCACGCCCGCCTGGGGCGAACCGCCGACGCGCTCTCCGACCTCGATGCCATGGTCCGGCAGCGGCCCGAAGCGGTTCCGACGCTGAAGTGCCAGGCGACGGTGCAGTTGATCACGGGCAACCTCCAGGCCGGCCATCAGAATTTTTCGCGCGTTATCGTATTGGGCCAGGCGGATTACGGTGTGTATTTCCAGCGAGGTCTATCGGCCCACTATCTGAAACGGTTTGCCGAAGCGGCTGAGGATTTCGCCAGAGCCGCGGCCCAGGCGACGTCGTCATCTATGCGGGCGGAAGCCGAATACTGGCGGCTTCTCAGCCTGCGCCGCGGGAAATTGCCGGCCGCGCGCTCTGGTCAATACGCCAACTGGCCGGGCCCGGCCATTGCGCTGCTGGCAGGGACGGAAAATCCAGAACATCTTTTGCAAACGCTCCATGCAGGAGCGGTCGGTAGTGATCTGGATACGCTTCTCGTCGAGGGCTACCTCTATATCGCACAGCATTTTCTGACTGCTGGTGAAGGATTCAAGGCGCGCGCCTACTTGCAGCAAGCCGTCGACAAGGGCGCCTTGTTCAGCGTCATGCACCACGTTGCCGCCCTTGAAATGAAAATGGCCGACGGCGAGCTCGCCAAGCGGTGACGGCCATTCCAGGGGACTACCGCGCTTATCGATTGGATGGACATGTACTCCAAGCTTCGCCTTTTCGTCCTGGTCTTTTTTTTCACCCTGTGCTCCTCGCTGAGCTATGCCGCTGAAACTGCCGCCATCATCGATGACGGACATCGTCAAGCGCTTGTTCGCGTAATGCGGGCAATGGAACTAAGCAGTACAGTGCTTCAGGGCATGCGGGAAAGCCTAGCCCAGCGCCATGGCGGCGATCCGTCGGCGCCATGGCTACGTCGGTTGGAGGGGCCGGACGCGATGGATCGGCTAGAAGCTAAGTTGCTTCCATTCATCGCCCCGATCATGCCCATAGATGATGCTGTGCGCTTGACAGTCTTCCTTGAGTCTCCGGCGGGGCGCAAGCTGGTTGTCTTCTGGCACGAGCAGGCACGTAACCCCGAACTCCGGTTCGATAGGAGTCAGCTGACGTCGAGCGAATTAGTCGAATTCGCGAAATTTGCATATGGCCCATTGTCCAAGCGCATTGAGGAAGTGACGAAGGTCCTGAAAGACCCGCAACTCGCTGCCGCCATGAGGGGCTTCATCGCGGAATCGAACCTCGACCCCCTCGGTGAGACGCGCTCCTTCATGGCGGAACGTATCGAAAACGCGCTGAAGCAACAGGAAGCGGGCGTTGCGATTCCAGAACCGCGACGGCAAGCGCCTTCCGAGCCGCTGGCAGTATTGTTCGACCGCTTCATAACGCGCATGCTCGGTATCGGCGCTCGATATTCCGAGGCGGTCAAAACCAGCGATCTTGGAGGTTTTTTCGCGCCCGAGAAGCTGATCCGGCCAGATAGCGTCAAGTCAGGGCGGGAACAGCTCGCCAAACTTCGGGTCGCACTTGCCCAACTGCAATCGGATATCTCCAAGGCCATGGATGAGGTGATTCTGGAGGGGCGACAGATGCCTATCCCTGCGGAAATGCGCCAACAGATAATGACGGAATTCGAACGGGGCCTATCCCGGGGATATGCCAGACAGATCGATTTTGCCGAGAATCAACAGCGGATTCTCGACATTGCTGGGCGTATCTTTATGTTTGCGGAATTGGCCCAGGGCAAGCTAACGGTAAGCCAAGGGCGGCTGATCTTGGAAAACGAGCAATTGACCGCAGAATACAATAAGCTCTTCGAGGACCTGCAGCGGGAAATTAAGCGGGAAGGCGAAATTACGCAGGCTTCGCAGGAGGCGGTTCGTAACATCATTAAAAAACTGCGCTGACCGACAGCGGCCGTACGGCGCGCGTTGAAATATGCAGGCGAAACAGGCAAACGCCAGATTTGGAGCATTCATGCGATTTCACTTCCCGGTCATCATCATCGATGAGGATTTCCGTTCCGAGAACGCTTCCGGCCTAGGCATTCGCGCGCTTGCGGATGCGATCGAAGCGGAGCAGATGGAGGTCCTGGCGGTCACCAGCTACGGCGACATGACCTCGTTCGCCCAGCAGCAGAGCCGGGCTTCCGCCTTCATCCTCTCCATCGACGACGAGGAGCTGGCGAACGAACCCGAGGAAACCCTGGCCGAGCTGCGCGCCTTCGTCTCCGAAATCCGTTTGCGCAACAGCGAAATCCCAATTTTCCTACACGGTGAGACGCGCACTTCGCGCCACATCCCGAACGACGTCTTGCGTGAGTTGCATGGCTTCATCCACATGTTCGAAGACACGCCGGAATTCATCGCCCGCTACGTCGTGCGCGAGGCCAAGGCCTATCTCGATACCCTGGCGCCGCCCTTCTTCCGGGCGCTGGTGCATTACGCCGCCGACGGCTCCTACTCTTGGCACTGCCCGGGGCACTCGGGCGGGGTTGCCTTCCTCAAGAGCCCGGTCGGCCAGATGTTCCACCAGTTCTTCGGCGAAAACATGCTGCGGGCGGATGTCTGCAACGCCGTCGAGGAGCTCGGCCAGTTGCTCGACCACACCGGCCCGGTGGCGGCCTCGGAGCGCAACGCCGCGCGCATCTTCAATGCCGACCACCTCTATTTCGTCACCAACGGCACCTCGACCTCGAACAAGATCGTCTGGCATTCCACCGTGGCGCCGGGCGACATCGTCATTGTCGACCGCAACTGCCACAAGTCGATTCTCCACTCCATCATCATGACCGGCGCCATCCCGGTGTTCCTGATGCCGACGCGCAACAACTACGGCATCATCGGCCCCATCCCGCGCTCAGAGTTCGACTGGGAGAACATCCAGAAGAAAATTGCCGCCCACCCCTTCGCCAGCAAGGTCGAAGGCAAGCCGCGCGTGCTGACGATCACCCAGAGCACCTACGACGGCGTGCTCTACAACGTCGAGGCGATCAAGGAAGAGCTCGACGGCAAGATCGACACCCTGCATTTCGACGAGGCCTGGCTGCCGCATGCCGCCTTCCACGATTTCTACGGCGACTACCACGCCATCGGCGCCGACCGGCCGCGCTGCAAGGAGTCGATGATCTTTTCAACCCAATCCACCCACAAGCTGCTGGCCGGCCTCTCGCAGGCCTCGCAGATCCTGGTGCAGGATTCGGAAGAAAACCATCTTGATCGCGACATCTTCAACGAGGCCTATCTGATGCACACCTCGACGTCGCCGCAGTACGCGATCATCGCCTCCTGCGACGTGGCGGCGGCTATGATGGAGGAGCCGGCCGGCACCGCGCTGGTCGAGGAATCGATCATGGAAGCGCTCGATTTCCGCCGCGCCATGCGCAAGGTGGACGAGGAGTGGGGCGCCGACTGGTGGTTCAAGGTCTGGGG
>JAPUEC010000129.1 GCA_027492775.1 Rhodocyclaceae bacterium | reverse complement strand
TACCATTTACCATAGCAATGGTTGATCTCGATAACTTTAAGCTAGTCAACGATCAGTACGGACACCCGACAGGGGATTTGGTTTTACAAATTATGGCTGAGCGATTCTCTGAAAGCCTGCGACCAGGAGATCGCGTTTATCGATACGGGGGAGAAGAATTCCTTGTACTGTTACCGAAAACGTCTCTCAATAATGCTCTGCCAGTATTAGAACGCCTTCGAAGCAAGGCAGCTTCTAGCCCCGTTCATGATGGACCTATCAAACTAACGCAAACAGTTTCCATTGGCGTAGCACAATCCAACGTAGCCGAATCCTATGCGCAGACTATTCAATCTGCTGACAAAGCACTGTACGAAGCGAAGAAAGCGGGGCGCAATCAAGTTATGTCAGAACGGATTGGTTGACGGCTCCGAACTCAAGAAGCATGCAATGTGCAGATGACGACGGGCTCAGATGAATTTTCTTAACGTGCTATGTTTTCCGTTTTCTGACGTGGCCCCATGAAGACAGCGGAGGCCGCATCCATCACATCGCCCTCCGCGATGCCGAGACATGCCTCGGGCCGGTCTCCGGGCTTGCGAGTGGGCGGTAACCCGGAACGGCGCCTTCCCGTGCCCAGCACAGTGGCGTGATGCCGTTCCTTGACTCGCTTACCGTTGCGGGGGCAGCGCCGGAATTGCTCCTGCGGAGCGCACCGGCTTCCCGTTTAATCCCTTGGGCGAATGCCGCAGGGACACCAGAAGCGCAGCCATTCTAGCCGGCTAAGCTGGGCTTTGGAATCGCTGACTTATGGGATAGGCAAGCGTGCGGGGGACGAGCGCCGTTGCAAAATGATTGGCGCCGGATGGTGACAACGCCGATGTGCATCTCCAGGCGGCAAGAGGCCCGGGGATCAGTTGAGGTCTTCTTCCTTGATCAGCGGCAGGCGAATGACGGTGATGCCTTCATCCTGGAGCGCTTCATATTCCTCGTCCGTCGTCTGGCCGCGGATCGGCCGCTCGGCGATTTCCTGGTAATGCATGCGCCGGGCTTCTTCCGCGAAGCTCGAACCGACATCTTCGCTGATCGCCGCCATGGCGCGCGCCAGATGGCGATAGAGTTCCATCGCCGAGGTGCCGGAAACCGAACCGGCGGCTGGAGCGCTTGGTGCCGGCTCGGAGGCCGCCGCCTTTTCGGGCGCCGCATCACCACGCTGGCGCGCGAAGGTGACAGCCGAGGGAACCTTGCGCACGACGGGACTGCCGCACTGCGGGCATTGCACCATGCCGGCGTTTTGCTGGTCGGTGAATTCCTGGGCGCTATGGAACCAGCCTTCGAAGGCGTGTTCGTGTTCGCAGATGAGGTCGAAGATGATCATAGTTACCTGGCTTGGTGCCCGGGACGGGAATCGAACCCGTACAGCTTGCGCCGAGGGATTTTAAGTCCCTTGTGTCTACCAATTTCACCACCCGGGCGGGCCGGTCATTATAGCGGGCCGTGCGGACAAAAAAGGGAAAGCGCTTGCGGCGCTTTCCCTGGGAATTCTGGAGCGGCAGAAGAGTCTCGAACTCTCGACCTCAACCTTGGCAAGGTTGCGCTCTACCAACTGAGCTACTGCCGCACACCGGCTCGGGACAATCCGTCAGCCAGCGAAGGCCCGAATTATAACGATCGGCGCACCGCCGGGCAACCCATTGGAAGCCCCTGACGAGAACATTTTTGGGAAACGGGCACGCCGATTGCCAAATATGGATGTCACTGCATTTGTGGGTGGCATTGTCCTTTTCCATAGGAGTAGAAAAATGAACTGGGATCAAATTGAAGGTAACTGGAAACAGGTTGCCGGCAAAGTGAAGCAACAATGGGGCAAGCTGACGGACGATGACATTGCCCTGATCAACGGCCACCGCGAAGAACTCGCCGGGCGTTTGCAGGAATCCTACGGCATCACCAAAGACGAAGCTGAACGCCAGGTCAGCGATTGGGAATCGCGGCTGAACTGATATCGGTTGCGCAACGCGCCTCCAACCCCTCTATTAAACGAATGGAAAATACCAATATGCAAAAAAATACGTTGAAGATCGCCCTCGTGAGCGTCTTGATGTCTCTCGCTTTCGGTGCCCCCGCCTTTGCCGACGACATGGCCAAGGATACGAAGCAGACTGCCAAGGACCACAGCAAGCGCGTTGTGAATCAAGCGGAGGCCGATTACAAGGCTGCCAAAGCTGCCTGTAAGCAAAAGGAAGGCAACGAGCGCGACGTCTGCATGAAGGAAGCCAAGGGCAACTACAAGACCGCCAAGGCGGAAGCCAAGGCCGCGAAGAAGTCGACCGACGCCAAGGCGGAAGCCGGCGAAGAGAAGCGTGAAGCGGCTTACAACACCGCCAAGGAAAAATGTGATGCCCTGAGCGGAGCCGCCAAGGATTCCTGCATGGCCGACGTCAAGGCAAAGTATCCGCACTAATGTTTGAGGCGGTGGGTTGCCGATTTCGGTAAAACTTACCGCAAAACTTCGTTTAACGCCCGCTTCGGTGGGCTTTAAACGAAGGATTTTGGCTGGCACACCAATTGCCTATTAAAGCTGTCTAATAGCTTACTCAACTCCGGGCGACAAAAACCGAGTCGTTTCCCTCCCTCCCCCTACCCCCTTGTTTGAACGGCGCGGGCCCGGAGTTTTTTTTCTTTCCCTCCCACTTTCGCTGCATCCAGCCCGGTTCGGGCATCCCCCGAATTTTCGGCAAAAAAAAGCAGCCTGAAGGCTGCTGGCGTGGCCGTTGTTCCCGCTACATCCAGCGTGCGGAAAGCAGACGGTCGGTTTCCCGCTTCACGACGCCGTAGCATTCGCAAGCATGGTCCTCGAGCTGCGAGCGGTCGGTGACCGTGATGCGCCCGCGGCTATAGCGGATCATCCCCATGCGCTGCAGCTTGCCAGCCGCTTCCGTAACCCCTTCCCGCCGAACGCCCAGCAGGTTGGAGATCAACTCCTGGGTCATCTGCAGATCGTTGCCTGGCAGGCGGTCGTGGCTCATGAGCAGCCAGCGGCAGAGCTGTTGTTCGAGGGAATGGTGGCGATTGCAAACCGCCGTTTGCGCCATCTGGGTAATCAGGGACTGGGTATAACGAAGCAGCAATTGCGTCAGCGCTCCGGCCTGGTCGAACTCGCCGGCGAGAATGCCGGCCCTGAGCTTGAAGGCCTGACCGGCGCTATGCACGACCGTACGGCAGGGCGGCGTACTCCCGCTCATCAGCAGGGAAACGCCAACCAGTCCATCGGTGCCGATCATGGCGGTTTGCGCCGAGGCGCCATTCTCCATGACGTGGACCATCGAAATGATGGCGTCCACCGGGAAATAGACATTCTTGATGGTGCTTGCGGGTTCGCAGAGAACGGTGCCAAGCGGTAAGGTGACGAGTTCGAGGTGCGGGGCGAGCCGCGCGCGGATCTCGTCGGGCAGCAGTTGAAGCAGGCGGTTCTGACAGGTGTCGCGGCCAAGGTGCGGCGGCATGTGTGGCGGCGCCTGCAGCATGCCGTAGGGTGGCTGGTGCTGTCGCTCCACCCGCAGTGCAAGTGCTGTCATGAGGTATTCCTTCGCAAAGTATTGTTCAACTGATCATTGGCGCGATGCGCCTTTAGAGAAATACCCTGCAAATGGCATGCCTGATTTTCAAATAAATGTGGCCGACACTTGGCACGCGGATTGCTTATCATTTTTCCAGCTCCGGGCGGCAGTCCGTTTTTCTCGCCACCCTCCCCCCAACCCCACCGGCTTGAGTGGAACGGGCCCGGAGCTATCCCCTTCTCATTCCCCGCTCATACGCCGACCACTCGGGCCGCATCGCGCCGATTCCAGTTTCATCGGCGCGACACGAGCCCACCCGTGACGATCTAATCCGAACCGGCAATATGCGTCGAGGCGTTTGTCGGCACTGCGCCCGGCATCAGTACAACTTTCCGGCAGCTTTCTTCCTTGCGGTCAAAAATGGCATAGCCGCGCTCGGCTTCTTCCAGCGGCAGGCGGTGAGTGATGATGACTTCGGGCTTCAACTCGCCGTTGAGAATGTGTTCGAGCAGGCGCGGCATGTATTGCTGGACATGGGTCTGGCCCATCTTGAAGGTCAATCCTTTGTCGAAGGCATCGCCGAAGAGGAAGGCGTGGATAAATCCCGCATAAACGCCCGGCACACTCACGCTTCCGCCACGGCGGGTCGCGGCGATCGCCTGGCGCAACACGAAGCCGCTCGCACCTTCGATCTTGAGATTGGTCATCACCGTTTCCAGTGAATTGCCCTTGGCTTCGAAGCCGATGGCATCGATGGTGCCGTCCACGCCGCGGAACTTGGTTTCCTCGATGATGTATTCGGCGGGGTCGTCGATCTCATCGAAGTTGATGGGTTCGACGCCGTAGGTCTCGCGGGCGAACTCCAGCCGGTACGGATGGTGATCGATCATGAAGATGCGTTGCGCCCCGAGCAGCCGGGCGCAGGCAGCGCTCATGTAGCCCACCGGGCCGGCACCGAAGATCGCCACTGTCGAACCCGGGCCGATGCCGGCATTGAGCGCAGCCTGGTAGCCGGTGGGGAGAATGTCCGAAAGAAAAAGCACCTGGTCGTCGGTCAGCCCGGGCGGGATGACCAGCGGTCCGGTATTGGCCTGAGGCACGCGCACGTACTCGGCCTGGCCGCCGGCATAGCCGCCATACAGATGGGTATAGCCGAACATTCCGGCGCCGGGACGGGTCGCCTTCTTGTTGATGATGGCGCCGCGACCGGGGTTGGTGGTCTCGCAGGCCGCGAAGAGCTTGCGTTCGCAGAAGTAGCAATCGCCGCAGGAGATGGTGAAGGGAACGACGACGCGGTCGCCCTTGCGCACCCGCGTCACCGCCGGCCCCACCTCCTCGACGATACCCATGAATTCATGGCCGAGGATGTCGCCCGCCTCCATCCCCGGCACCTTGCCGCGATAAAGGTGCAGATCGGAGCCGCAAATGGCGGTGGCGGTGATGCGCAGGATGATGTCCTGGTCGTCCTGCAGGATGGGGTCGGGAACGGTCTCGACGCGCACGTTCCGGGTGCTGTGGTAGGTCAATGCTTTCATTGCGGTCCTCGCTCGGTTCATCCCGCCCGGCGGCGGTTTGCGCCAAATCGGCAATGCGCATGCCGGGCGCTCAGGTGTTGACGACTTCCCCGCCGTTGGGGTGCAGCACCTGGCCGGTCATGTAGCTGGCGTCGCGGCTGGCGAGGAAAACGAAACTGGGTGCAATCTCGTCGGGCTGCGCCGGCCGTTCCAGCGGTACCTCCTTGCCAAAGCTCGCGACTTTGTCCTCGCTGAAGGTGGAAGGAATGAGCGGCGTCCACACCGGTCCAGGCGCCACGGCGTTCACGCGGATGCGCTTTTCCGCCAGTTGCTTCGACAGTGAGCGGGTGAAGGCAACGATGGCGCCCTTCGAGGAGGCGTAATCGAGCAGATGCGGACTGCCGCGGTAGGCGGTGATCGAAGTCGTGTTGATAATGCAGCTGCCGGCCTCCATGTGCGGCAAGGCGGTACGGCAGAGATCGAACATGGCGAAGAAGTTGGTGCGGAAGGTCTTTTCCAGTTGTTCGCGCGATACGTCGGCAATATCTTCCTGCGGGTGCTGCTCGGCCGCGTTGTTGACGAGGATATCGATGCGCCCGAACACCTCGATGGTCTTGCGCACCACCTCCTCGACGAAGGCCGGCTCGCCCAGGTCGCCCGCTAGCGTCAGGCACTGGCGGTCAGCGGCGAGAATGGCGTCGCGGGTGCGATGCGCATCCTCGTGTTCGTCGAGATAGACGATGACGACATTGGCGCCTTCCTTGGCGAAACTGATCGCGGTCGAGCGGCCGATGCCGCTGTCGCCGCCGGTGACCAGCGCCACCTTGTCGAGCAGCTTGCCGCTGCCAATGTAATGCTGCGCCATCGACTGCGGCGGCGGCTGCATTTCCGTCTCGCGGCCGGGCTGGTGGTCCTGATGCTGGGGAGGCTGCAATTGTCCTTCGACGGGGGTGGTCATGGCTTGGCTCCAGGGTTCGAGTGGTTTTTCCGGCCGCTTGCGGTGAGTGCGGACCGGCACGTTGGAGATGTCGCGAGCGCCAACGCTGCGCTCCGGGAAATCCTGTTGTTCCCGGATTCGGCAAGCCCCATGCCCGTTTTGGCGAATTGGCATACGACTTGCCTCCGGTAAAAAAACAACCCGCCGAGGATGCGCATGCCTGAAGCAAAACCAGCCTTAACCGAGCGAACGAAGTGGAAACGTCGGCTAAGCGCCCACCGCGCCTGGCTCATTGGCCTCGGCGTTGTGATCGCGGTGATCGGCCTTTGCGAATGGGCGGAATGGCCATTCCTGCGCGGCCCGCTGGAACGGGCGGCGGCGCGCGGCGCGCAGCGGGAGATCACCCTTGGCCAGGCGTTTGGCGTGCGCTTCATCGGCGGCTTGCGCTTTCATACCGACCGGCTGGTGATCGGTCCGCCGGCGCCAGCGCAGCAGCCGGAGATGCCCGGCATGGCCGATCCGCTGCTCCAGGCTGGCGACATCCGCGCCGCCGTGCCGTACTCGACGCTCTTCCGCTTGTTCTCCGGCGACAGCGAAAATCTTCGCGTTCGCAACCTGGATGTGGGCAGCATCGATCTGCGCCTGGGCCGGGACAAGAGCGGCAAGTCCAACTGGAAGCTGGGTAACGGCGCCGCCAAGGAAGATGCCGCGCCCCCGCGCATTCCGGAATTCGACCGTCTCGTGGTGCGACAAGGGCAACTCGCGCTCGAGGATGCCGTCACTCAACTCAAGTTGCAGGCCAGGGTCACTACCCAGGAAGGCGATACCACCAAACCCGAAAACCCCGCTTCCGGATTGCGCGTGACCGCGACCGGCGACTATCGCGGCACACCGCTGAAAGCCGAATTCCGATCCAGCGGCCTGGTTCCGCTGGCGACCGCCGAGGTCGATGCGCCGCCGGTTCCGGTGAGCATGAACGTTCGCATGGGGGGCACCGAGTTCACCCTCGACGGCCAAGCGAAGGATTTGGCAAAGTTTTCCGACGTCAGCGGGAAGTTTCGCCTGACCGGCCCTTCCCTCGCGGCCATCGGCGATATCGCCGGCATGACGCTGCCCTCCTCGCCGCCTTTCACTCTCCACGGCACCCTCGCAAAGGCGGGCGCGGTATGGAGCGCCAATGTCGCCGAGTTGGCGATGGGCAGCAGTCGGCTCAATGGCGAATTCCGCTTCGACCCGACCCAGAAGGTGCCGCAATTCACCGGTCGTCTCGCCGGCAAGCGCCTTTCCCTGCCCGACCTCGGCCCGGCCTTCGGCGGCAGCGACCAGGGCGCGAAACGGGCGCGTGCCGCGGCCGCCCCGGGCCGGGTCCTGCCTCAGCGGGAATTCGACATTCCCTCGCTCGGACGGATGAACGCCGATGTGGACATCAAGCTCGAGGAACTGCACCCGGGAACCGGCGTGATCGAATCGCTGGCGCCGCTCCAGGGCAAGCTCACCCTGCGCGACCGCGTTCTGCGTATCGACGACCTGCTGGCGCGCGCTTCGGGTGGCGAGGTGCGCGGTCGTCTCGCCCTGGACGCCCGGCAGGATATTCCGCGCTGGGATGCCGACTTCAAGTGGTCTGGCGTTCGCCTCGAACGCTTCGTCAAGCCGCGCAACTCGGCGCAGGCGCCAGCCCGCCCCGGTGCACCCGCACCCGGCTATATCAGCGGCAACATGGCGGGCCAGGCGGAACTGCACGGACGCGGAAAATCGACCGCCGCGATGCTCGCCTCGCTCGATGGATCGGTGCGTTTCTGGGTCACCAACGGCAAGATTTCCCACCTCCTGGTTGAACTGGCCGGGATCGACGTCGCGCAGGCGCTGGGCATGATGGTGCGGGGCGATGAATCGCTGCCCATGCGCTGCGCGGTGGCCGATCTTGCCGTCAAGAACGGCCGCATGACGCCCGAAGTCGGAGTGGTCGACACCGGCGATTCCACCGTGATCGCCAGTGGCGGCATCTCCCTCGCGGACGAGCGGCTGGCACTACTCCTGACGGTCAATCCCAAGGATGTCTCGCCCATTTCACTACGTACGCCCGTCCATGTGGAGGGGACCTTCTCCCGACCCGAGGTGCGGCTGGACAAGCGGCCGCTCGGAATCCGCCTCGGCGTTGCCGCCGCCCTCGCCGCCGTCAACCCGCTCGCCAGCCTGCTCGCGCTCATCGATCTCGGCGAACCGGAAAAGGCGGTCTGCCAGCAAGCCCTGCAGCGCGTTGGCACCTCGGCCAACGCTCGTCCTCCGGCCAAAGCGGCGCCGGCCAAACGCAAATAGACGTAGCGGCGGCAAAGCCAGGGAACGCCGATTGCCTAACCATAAGTAGGCCGACCCATTCCAAGATGCGGTGAGGCGATGTCGCGGGCTGTTGCAGCCGGCATCCGGCCATGCGCCGTCGGTCGACTAATTTCCACACGATCTGAAAGGACTCAAAATGACGCAACGCGATAAGGACGGCCGCCCAAGCGGCTTTGGCGAAAGCGGCCAATATCAATCCCATGAGCGCGAGCAAGAATGGGGACATCAGCAAAGCGGTAGCGGCGGCCGGCAAGGCACGCCCTCGCACTACGGTTATGGTCAGGAAGACATGGGCGGCGCCGGCGCGGGGCGCTATGGCATGGGCAGCGAAAGCGGCGCCCAGAGCTACGGCACCCAGGGCGGTTACGGCGGCCAGCGCGACCAGGGCAACTATGGCGGCGCCAGCGGGCAAAAGCAGCAGCCGAGCGGCTACGGTGCCCAGGGCGGCTACGGTGAATATCCGGGCCGTACCAACATGGGTCAGCAAAGTGGTTACGGCACGCAGCGCAGCGATTACCAAAGTGGCTACGGCGCGCAGGGCATGGGCCCGCAGAGCGGCCAGTCCGGCAACTATGGCGGCCAACATGGTTCGCAGCAGTATGGCGGCCAGCAGGCTTACGGCCGCGACCAGAACTACGGCGCCCAGCAGACTTACGGCGGCGAGCATCAAGGCGGGATGGACCGCGGCGGGGATTACGGCACCAACATGCGTGGCGGCTGGGATTCGCAAAGCTACGGCGCCGATACCACCCATGCCTCGGCTCAGGCAGGAACGCCCGCCTCCACCCATCCCCACGATCCTGACTATCATCAATGGCGCGCCGAACAGATGCGCAATCTCGACGAGGATTATCAATCCTGGCGCAAGGAGCGCTATAAGAAGTTCTCGGACGAGTTCAACGCCTGGCGCGGCAGCCGGTCGTCGCAAAGCGGCGGGCAGGCCGACAACCTCTCCGGCAGCCAGTCGAACAGCCAGACCAGCGGCATGCCTGAAAGCACCGCCAACGAAAGCGGCGCCAGCGGCTCCACTTCAAATCTGACCGGTGTCGGCCTCAATGCCTCGTCCGAGGAGAATGAAACCTTCGCCGCCGGTGGCAATCCGCTGGTTCGCGAGCAGGACCTGACCAACAAGCCCGGGTCGGAAAAGAAGGACAAGTAATCTGGCACTGAGTCCCCTTCGCGGGACTCTTCCAAAAAAACGCCCCGCATCGTCGGGGCGTTGTCGTTTCGGGAAGCAGCGGCGCAGAAATCAGACGTGTTTGCGCCGACGTTCCACCGCTTCGATGCGCAGTATCTGCCGGTACTTGGTCACTGTCCGGCGCGCCACGACCAGACCCTGGCGGGCGAGTTGGCGCGCGATCTCGGCGTCGGAAAGCGGCGATTCCGGATTTTCGGCGGCAATCATGTCCTTGATCAGGCCGCGAATGGCGGTGGCTGAACAGGCGCCGCCATTGGCCGTGGCCATGGCGCGCGAGAAGAAATACTTCAGTTCGAACACGCCCAGCGGCGTCGCCATGTATTTGTTGTTGGTGACGCGTGAAACGGTGGATTCATGCAGGCCGACCTCGTCGGCGATTTCCCGCAGGCCCAGCGGCTTCATCGCCAGCGCCCCGTACTCGAGGAAGTGCCGCTGGCGCTTGACGATAGCCTGGGCGACGCTGAGGATGGTGGCGAAGCGCTGCTCGACGTTGCTCACCGTCCATCGCGCTTCCTGCAACTGCGCGGCCAACTCGGAATGCTGGGCGTTGCGGTTGCGCTGGAACATTTCGGCATAGACGTTGTTCAGCTTCACGCGCGGCACGATGGCGGGATTGAGCGACGCCGTCCAGTTTCCCCGTATCTTCTTGACGATCACATCGGGCGTCACATATTGGATATGCGAGGCGCCGAAGCGCCAGCCCGGCCGGGGATCGAGCCGGCGGATGCAATCCGCCGCCGCCTCGATGTGGGCGACGGGTCGGCCCAGGTTTCTGGCAAGACCGGAGACGTCCTTCGCCGCAAGGCTGTCAAGATGGTCGGTGACGATGCAGCGCGAAAGCTCGCGCAGGTCTTCCGATTCGATGGCCGGAATTTGCAGCAACAAACATTCGCCGACGCTGCGGGCGCCGACCCCCGGGGGTTCGAGGGCCTGTACGCGATGAAGCGCGATCTGCAGTTCCTCCTCGCTGGCAGCGGGCGTCAGCGCCGCGATATCCGCCAGCTCGGGCAGTTCGAAACGCAGATAGCCGTCATCGTCGAGCGAGTCGACGATGGTCCGGGCGACGGCGAGATCGCGCTCCGGCAGGTGCAGGACGTTGATCTGGCTGTGCAGATGGCTGGTGAGGGAAACGTCGGCCGCCCGCAGGTCGATGGGGCCCAGCTCGCTGTCGTCGTTGCGACGCGACCCGGAAAAGGTGTCGCTTTGCCAGCTCTCGCGTTCGCCATCGATGTCGGCATCGTTCGAGGAGATCGACTCGGTGACGACCGGTTCGTTGAAAGGCACTTGGGCAATGGCATCCTCTTGCGTCAGCGGTTGTTCCGCGGCCGCTTCCGATTCGTTTTCGTCGTTTTCGAGGAAAGGATTATTGCCCAGTGCATCGTGCACTTCCTGTGCGAAATCCAGCGATGACAATTGGAGCAAGCGCACGGCGCGCTGCAAACGCGGCGACAGCGCTTGTTGCTGCCGATGCTCGAGGCCAAGGGCAAATGGTCTCATTAGGAAATTCTCCGAAGAATTGAAACATTGCCGGGCGCGGGAAGCCCCGGCCGGCGCGGAAGACAAATGCAACGCCCGTGCCAGCTGGCGCGCCGTTTGCTGCGTACATGGGGATTGGGGCGACGAAGAGATCGCGAACGCACCCGCGCGGCGGCAACCTGCCACCTTTCGGTCATGTCAGGCGCAATGGGCATCAATGATGAAATTATTTTTTGCGCCCGCAGTTCAGGCGGAGCGCTTTTGCCGAATTGCCACCGATTTGCCGTAATTAATACGAATACGACGGCCGGGTCGGCCTATGGCGTGTTCACAATCAGGCGACGGTTGCGCGAGGGGCAGGCAGGCTGCAGGGCAA
>JAPUEC010000128.1 GCA_027492775.1 Rhodocyclaceae bacterium | reverse complement strand
CACGGCATGGACATCTTCCGCGTCTTCGACTCGCTCAACTGGGTCGAGAACATGCGCGTGGCGATGGATGCCGTGGTCGAGAACGGCGCGCTGTGCGAAGGTGCTATCTGCTATACCAGCGACATCTTCGACGCCGCCCGTCCCAAGTACAACCTCAAGTACTACGTGGACATGGCCAAGCAACTGGAGAAGGCCGGCGCCCACATCATCGGCATCAAGGACATGGCCGGCCTCGCCCGCCCGCGCGCCATCAGTGCGCTGGTCAAGGCGCTGAAAGAAGAAGTCAGCCTGCCCATCCATTTCCATACCCATGACACCAGCGGCGGCTCCATCGCCAGCGTCTACGCCGCCGTGCAAGCCGGCATCGATGCGGTCGACGGCGCCGTCGATTCCATGAGCGGCCTGACCTCGCAGCCCAGCCTCGGCGCCCTCGTCGCCATGCTCGAAGGCACCGAGCGCAGCCCGGGCTTCAATGCTCAGGCGTTGCAGCCCTTCTCCCGCTACTGGGAAGGCGTGCGCCCGTTCTACGCCCCCTTTGAGCCGGAAATCCGCTCAGGCACGTCCGACGTCTACCGCCACGAAATGCCCGGCGGCCAATACACCAACCTGCGCGAACAGGCCCGCTCCATGGGCCTGGAACACCGCTGGTCGGAAGTGGCCCAGGCCTACGCCGACGTGAATCTGCTCTTCGGCGACATCGTCAAGGTGACGCCGTCGTCCAAGGTCGTCGGCGACATGGCGCTGGTCATGGTGGCCAACGAGCTGACGCCGGAAGACGTCGCCAATCCGGACAAGGAAATCGCTTTCCCGGAATCGGTGGTTTCGCTCTTCCGCGGCGAAATGGGTTATCCGGCCGACGGTTTCCCCAAGGCGCTGCAGGACAAGATCCTCAAGGGCAAAGCGCCCATCGAAGGTCGCGTCGGCGCATCGCTGCCGGCGGTCGACCTCGAAGCTGCCCGCACGAAGGCTGAGAAGGCCATCGGCTGCCGCGTCAACGACACCGACCTGGCGTCCTACCTGATGTACCCCAAGGTCTTCACCGACTACGCGGCACATCGCAGCCACTACGGCGATGTCTCCATCTTGCCGACGCCGGTGTTCTTCTACGGCATGCCGGAAAATACCGAAATTTCCGTCAATCTCGATCCTGGCAAGACGCTGATCATCGACCTCAACGGCCGCACCGACCACGATGAGGAAGGCGTCGCCAAGATGTTCTTCCAGTTGAACGGCCAGCCGCGCCCCATCCGTATCGACAAGGCCGGCATGGAATCCGCCCGCAAGGCGCATCCCAAGGCAGAGGACAACAACGCAAACCACATCGCCGCCCCCATGCCGGGCTCGGTGGTGACGGTCGCGGTCAAGGTCGGCCAGAAGGTGAGCAAGGGCAACCCGCTGGTCTCGGTGGAAGCGATGAAGATGGAAACCGTCATCGCCGCCGACCGCGACGCGACCGTGGTCCGCGTGCTGGTCAGCCCGGGCGACCGGGTGGAACCGAAGGATCTGCTGATCGAACTGGGCTGAACGGCCACCATCGAAAAGGGCTGCCGCGGCAGCCCTTTTTTATTTCCGGTTTGGGTGTGGCGCGGAAGGCCAAGCCTTGAGAGATAGCCGGTAAAAACCATGATGCCATCAGGGTATAATCCCCGCATTCAGAGCGGCATTTTTCATGTCTTCCACCGAAACCGATTCCGTCACGGTCCAGTCGCACAACATCCCCTGCAGCCAGTGCGGCTACCGGCTGGAATTTGCGCCCGAACAAGGGGCGCTCAAGTGCCCGCAATGCTTTACCGTCAATCGAATTAGATCTCCTAGCGCGGCCGAGTATTGGGAAGCGCACGCCGAGTTGGATCTGCAGGCGGCCTTGGCATCGCAGTTCGAGACCTTGCCGCGTCATACCGTTCAAATCGTCGTCTGCAGTAGTTGCGGCGCCGGTATTCAACTGCCGGTCCAAGTTGCCGCGCAGCGCTGCCCCTTCTGCATGACCCCGATGATTGTCGACCAGGTCAAAGCCCATAAAACTGTCTTGCCTAGTGGGATCCTGCCCTTCCGCATCACTAAAGAGCAGGCCTGCAAATACCTTTTTCAATGGCTGGACCAACATGGGATGCCTTGGAGGCAGTTGGATAGGATACGAGTGGCGGACAGTCTGTTCGGCGTCTATTTGCCGTTTTGGACCTTCGATGTTCCGTTTTCGGTGGAGTACAGCGGCTCGCGGGGCGACAAGCAACTGCTGAACGAAAGATCGGCCAAGCCCGACGGCGAGGGTTACGTCTGGACCAAACTCACTGGCACTTTCGAAGCGGTACTCGACGATATCCTCATCCCAGCAATGCGTTCATTTCCCGGTCCACTGAAAGCCTTGAGAGATTGGTCTCTCGAGGAACTGGAGCCTTATAAGGACGACTATGTTTTGGGCTTTGCTTCCTGCCTGGGAACAGTCGATCTGAACGAAAGCCTGCCGCAGTTGAAAGAAGCCCGTGCTGCTTTCGACCAAGAGGTTTATTCCTGGATTCGGCATGAGATCGGAGGCGAGCGTCAAAGAGGCATATCCCTCGACGGCATGCGCTTCGATGCAATGACTTTTAAATATATCCAGTTGCCGATCTGGATGGCCTCATATAAATACGAAGACGAGCTTTATTATTTTCTAGTCAATAGGCATGCCGGCCAAGTGGCGGGTGAGTACCCGAAATCCATAGTCGAAAGTGCGAAGACGGCCAAGCGTATCTGCATCGGCGTTTTAGCTGTGCTCGGTTATCTTGTTTTATTAACGCTGAGCTTGCCGAGCGGATTCTTGTTTTTCACCTTATACGTTTGGCTTCTTGCTGCGGTTGTACCGTATCTGAAGAAGTTGTCGCCGGATTCCGGTCATCTGAAATATTTCAATACGCCCTGGGAGGCCGAAAAGCGACCGAGTATCGAAAGCACTGACGCAAGCGACACCGCCACAGCGGTCCCCGAAAAAATGCCGGAGCCCTCCCCGCCTAAGGAGGGTGATTCCGTTGGTCCACTTGTGATTCTTCTCCTCGTTCTTTTTATCTTGATTGTTTCAGAAACGGTTTTATTGCCCGGAAGGCCAACATTGAAAGGTGTGGCAAAGACGTACAGCACCCCCTCCACGCCTCTCGAATATTCCCGACCTTCAGTGGAGAGCGCAACGGTACATCCCAATCAGGAAATCTTGACCAATGGCCAATTCGAACATCACGCCAAGCGCGCAAAACATCCTGCAACGTCTGATACAGCCGATGCGGAACTCGATCTAAGTCGGTCACCCACCGCACCCTTACAGCAAAGACGGACTGTAGCGCCGCGCCTTCAAAGCCCCGTGGTAGCCCAACGTCAAGTAAAGCAGATCTGGAAGTACGCGGACGAGGACGGCAACTCCCACTATGTGGAGTCGCTTGAAAACGTGCCAACCCGATTCAGGGGAAAGGCTGTCCACATCGATTGAGTCATCGCGCCCGCTCACTAGGTCCGTAAACTGCTCTCCCGCTGTGGCCTGAAACGCTATCCGGCGAGATCAGGGCCTTGGCTTTCCCAGGCCAACATGCGCTCGGTGTAGCGTGCGATCAAATCCACTTCCAGATTGACGTGGCTGCCGGGTTGCAGGCGGTTGAGCGTGGTTACCTCGAGCGTGTGGGGGATGAGATTGATGGTGAAGTCGTCGCCTTTGACCTCGTTGGTGGTCAGGCTGCAGCCATCGACCGTGATCGATCCCTTGCGGGCGATGTATTTCGACAGGGCATGCGGGGCGCGGATTTCGAGCAGGCGATTGTCGCCGACCAAGTCGAAGCGCAAGACTTCCCCGACGCCGTCCACATGGCCGGAAACGAGATGGCCGCCAAGGCGGTCGGAAAGGCGCAGGGCCTTTTCGAGATTGATGGTGCCGGGCGCGCCCAAGCCGGCGGTGCAGGAAATGGTCTCGCCCGAGACATCGACCATGAAACGGTTGTCGGAGAGATCCACGACGGTGAGACAGACGCCGTTGCAGGCAATGGAATCGCCCAGGGCAACGTCTTCGAGGCCAAGCCGGCCGGCGTCGATGGTGAGGCGAAAGCCGATGGGGCGGGGAGTGACTTCGGTAATGCGGCCAACCGCCGCGACGATGCCAGAAAACATGCGGTATCCAGTGGGAAAGAAACGAAAGAGGCTTTGCCCCGCGGGGCAATCGGCGTCGATTTTAGCATGTCGACCGAGGTGCAAGATTGGCTGCATCATTCCCTGGAGTGGCCCAATTCGCTTGATACTTCCGCGATGCGGCGGAGTACCGGCCGCCGGAGAGCACAATTGTCCATGCTCAAGCGATCTTGAGCCCCCCGTCGCTGAATCGTGAGCGGACGGCCGTGATAAACTCCGACTCTTACTTTTTTCGGGGGTGTTTCCATGTTTCGCAAGCTCGCTCTGCTGACACTCGCCACGTTTTCGGCAGTGGCCTTGGCTGACATCAATGTCGGCGTTTCCGTTTCCGCCACGGGTCCTGCGGCCTCGCTCGGCATCCCCGAGAAAAACACCTTCGACCTGCTGCCCAAGGAAATCGGCGGCCAGAAGATCAATTACATCATCCTCGACGATGCCACCGACCCGACGGCGGCGACGCGAAACATCAAGAAGCTGATCTCTGAAAGCAAGGTCGACATCGTCATCGGCTCGACCACGACGCCGAACTCCCTGGCCATGATCGACGTAGCAGTTGAAAACAAGACGCCGCTGATTTCGATGGCCGGCAATTCGATCGTGGTCGAACCCATGGACGCCAAGCGCTACTGGGTGTTCAAGACCGCTCAGAACGACGCGCACATGGCGACCGCCATCGTCCAGCACATGGTTGACAAGAAGGTGCAGACCGTGGCCTTCATCGGCTTTGCCGACGCCTACGGTGACGGCTGGTTCAAGGAATTCGCCAAGCATGCCGAGCTGCGCAAGCTCAAGGTGGTTGCCAGCGAGCGCTACCAGCGCAACGACACTTCCGTGACTGGGCAGACACTCAAGATCATCGCCGCCAAGCCGGATGCCGTGCTCATCGGCGCCGCCGGAACGCCGGCCGTGCTGCCGCAGAAGACGCTCAAGGAAAAAGGCTACAAGGGCCTCATCTACCAGACCCACGGCGTTGCCAACAACGATTTCCTGCGGGTTGGCGGCAAGGATGTCGAAGGCGCCTTCCTGCCGGTCGGGCCGATGGTGGTGGCGGCACAATTGCCCAACGACAATCCGGTGAAGAAAAGCGCCCTGGAATACGTCAATAAATACGAAGCGGTTCACGGCAAGGGCAGTGTCAGCTCCTTCGGCGGCCATTCCTGGGACGCCGGCGTGCTGCTCAGCGCCACCATTCCCGTTGCGCTCAAGAAGGCCAAGCCGGGCACGGAAGAATTCCGCAAGGCGCTGCGCGACGCACTGGAAAACGTGAAGAACCTGCCGGCCGCCCACGGCATTTTCAATATGAATCCGCAGGATCACCAAGGCTTCGACCAGCGCGCGCGGGTCATGGTCGTGATCGAGAACGGCGGCTGGAAGCTGATCAAGTAAAGCAATAAATCCAGGAGGGCGCCCTGGCGAGTCCAGGCGTCCTTCCTTCTGCATAATCCCGGGGTCTGATGGATCTACAAGTCATCCTCCTGCTCGGACAGGACGGTATCACCAATGGCGCCATTTACGCCCTGCTGGCCTTGGCGCTGGTGCTGGTGTTCGCGGTCACCCGCATCATCTTCATTCCCCAGGGTGAATTCGTCGCCTATGGCGCGCTGACGCTTGCGGCTTTGCAGGCGGGCAAGGTTCCGGGAACGGTCTGGCTGCTGCTGGCGGCGGGAACGCTGGTGGCGGTGCTCGACGGCATCAAGTTGGTCCGCGAACGTCGCTTTTCCAAGCTTCCACCGCTCCTGCTCTGGAATATCGGCTTTCCACTGGCTTGCGCCACCCTGCTTTGCGTCGTTCCCGCGGCGGGTTGGCCGCTCTGGGCGCTGGTGGCGCTCTCGATGGCACTGGTGGTTCCGCTTGGCCCCATGGTCTATCGCATCGCCTTCCAGCCGCTGGCGAGCGCGCCGGTGCTGGTGCTGCTCATCGTTTCCGTCGCCGTGCATTTGGCCATGACAGGTCTCGGGCTGCTCTTCTTCGGCGCCGAGGGTTCGCGCACGCCGCCCTTCACCGAACTGAGCTTCGAAATCGGCGGCGCACCTTTGCAGGGGCAGACCATCCTCGTCGTGCTGGCGTCCGCCATCCTGATCGCCGGGCTCTATCTTTTCTTCGAACGCACCCTTTATGGCAAGGCCTTGCGCGCCACCGCCATGAACCGCATCGGCGCCCGCCTGATGGGCATCTCGAGCAGCATGGCCGGCAAGCTTTCCTTCACCCTGGCGGCGGCGATCGGCGTCTTTTCCGGCATTCTGGTCGCGCCCATCACCACCATCTACTACGATTCCGGCTTCCTCATCGGTCTCAAAGGCTTTGTCGGCGCCATCATCGGCGGCCTGGCGTCCTACCCGGTGGCGGCGCTGGGTGCGGTGCTGGTGGGGCTGCTTGAATCCTATTCTTCCTTCTGGGCCAGCGCCTTCAAGGAAGTCATCGTCTTCACCCTCATCATTCCCGTGCTGCTCTGGCGCTCGCTCACCTCCCGCCACGTCGAGGAAGAAGAATGAGCAAGCATCTGCCGCTGATCCTGTTCGCCGCCTTGGTGGCGGTGGCGCCGATGCTGTTGCCGGATTTCTCCGTCACCCTGGTGAATTACATCGGGCTCTACGCCATCATCGTCGTCGGTCTGGTGTTGCTGACGGGGATCGGCGGGTTGACCTCCTTCGGGCAGGCGGCCTTTGTCGGACTCGGCGCCTACACTACCGCTTACCTTTCCACCGTGCATGGCTGGTCGCCCTGGATCAATCTGGCGGTGGCGATGGTGTTCACCGCGCTGGTGGCCTACGGCATCGGCTTCATCACCCTGCGCATGGGTGGCCACTATCTGCCGCTGGCGACCATCGCCTGGGGCATCAGCCTGTATTACCTCTTCGGCAATCTCGAACTGCTGGGCGGCAACACCGGCCTCACCGGCATTCCGGCGATTACCCTCTTCAACTGGGAATTGCGCTCCGAACGCGAAATCTTCTACCTGATCTGGGTGGTGCTGCTGCTCGCCATCCTCTCGGTGCGCAACCTGCTCGACTCCCGCATGGGACGCGCCACCCGTGCCCTCAAGGGCGGCGTGGTCATGGCCGAATCCTTCGGCGTCAACACGCCGCGGGTCAAGATCGTCATCTTCCTCATCGCCGCGCTGCTGGCGGCAATGTCCGGCTGGCTCTATGCCCACTGGCAGCGTTTCATCAATCCGACGCCCTTTTCGCTCACCCAGGGCATCGAGTTCCTGTTCATGGCGGTGATCGGCGGCGTCGGCTACGTCTGGGGCGCCATCGCCGGCGCCTTGCTGGTGACGGTATTCAAGCAGTGGCTGCAGGACTGGCTGCCGCAGTTGCTCGGGCAGAGCGGCAATTTCGAAATCATCGTCTTCGGTATCGCCGTGGTCCTGATGCTGCAGCGCGCGCCGAATGGAATGTGGCCGGTAATACAAAAAAATGCCGTGGCGGCAATTAAAGCCAGATTGCAAATACTTGGGCTCTGGTCCGTGGTCCTGCGACTGATACCCAAATCTGCCGAACAGCGCACAGTCGCTCCCGCCGAACCGCTACCGCGTCGCGCGCCGCCCCCCATTGGCACGGTGCTGCTCGAAGCGCACGGCGTCACCAAGCGTTTCGGCGGTCTGGTCGCCAATCAGAAAATGAATCTTGAGGTGAAGGCCGGCGAGATCATGGCGCTGATCGGTCCCAACGGCGCCGGCAAGAGCACCATGTTCAACTGCATTTCCGGCGTCGATCCGGCGAGCGAGGGCGAAATCCGCTTCCTCGGCGAGCGCATCGACCAGCTTGCCTCGCGCGACATCGCCCGGCGCGGCATGAGCCGCACCTTCCAGCATGTACGTCTTCTGCCGCAGATGAGCGTGCTGGAGAACGTCGCTATCGGCGCCCACCTGCGCGGCAGCAAGGGCGTCCTGGCCGCCGCGCTGCGCCTGGATCGCGGTGAAGAAGCCCGCCTGCTGGCCGAAGCCGCGCGCCAGATCGAGCATGTCGGGCTTACGGAGCACCTGTTCGAGCCGGTCGGAAACCTGGCGCTGGGCCAGCAGCGCATCGTCGAAATCGCCCGGGCGCTGTGCTCCGATCCTTCGTTGCTCCTGCTCGACGAACCGGCGGCCGGCCTGCGCTATCTCGAAAAACAGGCATTGGGCGACTTGCTGCGCAAACTGCGCGGCGAAGGCATGGGCATTCTGCTGGTGGAGCACGACATGGACTTCGTCATGGGGCTCGCCGATCGCGTCGTGGTCATGGAATTCGGCGAGAAGCTGGCCGAGGGCCTGCCGGAGGAAATCCAGGAAAATCCGATGGTGCTGGAAGCCTATCTGGGAGGCGTCGAATGAGCCTCGTTCATCATCACGATCATTCGGTCATCCTGGAAGTGCGCGACCTTTGCGTCGCCTATGGCAAGGTGCGGGCGCTCAGCAACGTCAGCCTGACCTTGCGTCGCGGTGAAATCGTCACCGTCATCGGCCCCAACGGCGCCGGCAAAACGACGCTGCTCGCCGCGCTCATGGGGCTGCTCCCGGTCGAATCCGGCGAAATCGCCTATATGGGCAATCCCCAGCGCCGCGACCGCGAAGTCGAGGTGTTGGTGCGCCAAGGGATGACCCTGGTGCCTGAAAAGCGCGAGCTGTTCGCCGAAATGAGCGTCGAGGACAACCTCCAACTCGGCGCTTTCGACCGCTATCGCTGCGGCCATCGCGACCATCTGGAGACGATGGAAGAAGTCTTCGAACTCTTCCCGCGCCTCGAAGAACGGCGCGATCAGGCCGCCGGCACCCTTTCCGGCGGCGAGCGCCAGATGCTCGCCATGGGCCGCGCGCTTATGGCCAAGCCGCGCCTGCTCATGCTTGACGAACCCTCGCTCGGATTGGCCCCGCTCATCATCCGCGACATTTTTCGTGTCATCGCCCAGTTGAAGGAGAGCGGCGTCGCCATCCTCCTCATCGAGCAAAACGCCCGGGCCGCCTTGCAGATCGCCGATTACGCCTATGTGCTGGAAACCGGCGAAATCTCGCTGGAAGGCCGGAGCGCGGAACTGGCCCAGGACCCGCGCGTGATCGAGAGCTACCTCGGGCTGGGCCACAAGCAATAAGGATTCTTGCCCCCCGCCGAGCGGTAGCGACGCCGGTGCGGAACGTCGATGCGCCGATGATGCTGGGCGCAAGGCTTCGCGATTGGTTAAGATTGCGGTCGATCCGTTGTTCATCGCTGTCCGGGAGATGGCGTTCAAGTGAATAAAAAAATGACTCGTCGGGTGGTGATTCCAGTCGCGGTGATCGCCTTGCTTGCGGCCGGCTATTGGGTGTGGTCGAGCCGTGGCGCAACGGTGGTCGCCAAGGCGCCGCCGCCCGTGCCCGTGGTCGTGGCGCAAGCCACTACGCGCGACGTTCCCTTGCTGCTCGAAGTAGTCGGCCGTGCCGAGGCCTACGAGAGCGTTACCCTGAAATCGCGGGTCGAGGGCCAAGTCGCCGCCGTCCTGTTCAAGGATGGCCAGCGCGTGCGCGCCGGCGAAGTTCTGGTGCGCCTCGACCCCAATGATTTCGCCGCCCGGCTGGCGCAGGCGGAAGCCAATCTCGCGCGAGATGCGGCGCAACTCGCCAAGGCCAGGGCCGATGTCGATCGCTATGTGGCCTTGAAAAACCGCAATTTCGTCTCCGAGGAAAAGGTCAACGAAGTGCGTACCAACGCGACCGCCACCGCGGCGACTGTCCGCGCCGACCAAGCGGCGGTCGATCTCGCCCGACTGCAGTTGTCCTATGCCACCTTGCGTGCGCCCTTCGACGGCATTGTCGGGGCGCGGCTGGTTTCTCCCGGTGCCGCGGTCAAGGTCAACGACACCGCGCTTGCGGTCATCAACCGGGTGCGGCCGCTTTACGTCACCTTTGTCGTTCCGGAAAAAAACCTCCCGCGCCTGCGGGCGGCGATGAAACAAGGCGCGATCAAGGTGACCGTTACCATTCCAGGTTCGGTCGGCCAGACCTTCGAAGGCGCGGCGCACTTTATCGATAACGCCGTCGATGCCGCGACCGGCACCATCCAGATGAAGGCGACCCTGCCCAATGACGACGAAAAACTGACTCCCGGGCAATTCGTCAATGTCGGCCTGATCCTGGAGACCGCCAAGGACGCGGTGGTGGTTCCGGCCGAGGCCGTGCAGCAAGGCCCGAACGGCAACTTCCTCTACGCCGTCAAGCCCGATGACAGCGTCGAGTTGCGCAAGATCGAGGTGCTCGCCAATCGCGGCGGTATCGCGGTGATCGGCAAGGGCGTCGAAAGCGGCGAGACGGTGGTGACCGACGGCCAACTGCGCATCCTGCCGGGAACGAAGGTGGTGCGCGCAAAACCGGCGGAAGCTTCGCCGCCCAAACCGGCCCCCGCCGGCCGTTAGCCGCCCGAACCATGCAACTGCCCGAACTCTGCATTCGCCGCCCGGTGATGACGACGCTGCTGATGGCGGCGTTTCTCATTTTCGGCATCATCGCCTACCGCGCCCTGCCGGTGTCGGAGTTGCCCAAGGTCGATTTCCCGACCATTCAAGTGACGGCCAACCTGCCCGGTGCGTCGCCCGAAACCATGGCGGCGGCGGTGGCGACGCCGCTGGAAAACCAGTTCTCGACCATTGCCGGGCTCGATTCGATCACTTCCACCAGCGCCCAGGGCTCGACCTCGATCACCCTGCAATTCGCGCTTGACCGCAATATCGACGCCGCCGCGCAAGACGTGCAATCGGCCATCGCCTTCGCCCAGCGCAAGCTGCCGCCGGATATGCCGACACCGCCTTCTTTCCGCAAGGTGAACCCGGCCGACGTGGCCATTTTCTACATCGCCCTGTCGTCGGAAACGATGCCGCTGTCGGTGGTGAACGAATACGCCGAAACCCAGCTTGCCCAGCGCATTTCCACCATCGCCGGGGTGGCGCAGGTCAATGTCTTCGGCTCGCAGAAATATGCGGTGCGGGTTCAGGCCGACCCCGATCAGCTCGCCTCGCGGGGCATCGGTATCGACGAGCTGATGCAGGCGATCAAGCAAGGCAACGTCAATCAACCGGTTGGCACCTTCGACGGCAGCCGCCAGAGCTTCGCCATCAAGGACAACGGTCAGTTGACGACGGCCGCCGCCTACCGGCCGCTCATCGTTGCCTGGCGGAACGGCGCGCCGGTCCGGTTGGAGGAAGTCGCCACGCCCATCGACGGCGTGGAAAACAGCAAGGTGGCGAGCTGGTATGTGGACCGCCGCGCCATCGTTCTCGCCATCCAGCGCCAGCCGGGCGCGAACACCATCGAGACGGTCGATTCGATCAAACGCGTGCTGCCGGTGTTTCAGTCCAAGCTGCCGGCGGCGATCAAGATGGAGGTGATGTACGACCGCAGCCTCTCCATCCGCGACGCCATCGAGGATGTGCAATTCACCCTCATCCTTTCGGGTTTCCTCGTCATCCTCGTCATCCTGCTTTTCCTGCGCAACGTCTACGCCACGCTCATTCCCAGCCTGGCGCTGCCGCTGTCGGTGGTCGGGACCTTCGCGGTGATGAGCCTCTTCGGCTTCAGCCTCGACAATCTTTCGCTGCTGGCGCTCACGCTCTCGGTCGGCTTCGTCGTCGACGATGCGATCGTGATGCTGGAGAACA
>JAPUEC010000127.1 GCA_027492775.1 Rhodocyclaceae bacterium | reverse complement strand
GCCGCCGAGACGGATGGAAAAACGCCGCTGCAAGTGGCGCGCGAGAACGGCCGGACCCAGATTTTCGCAATGCTGCGCGCGCGCCTGGCGGCCGCAAACAGCGCCTAGCGGAGAGCCGCGGCCAATGTCACCGGTTTGAGATTCGACTCACGAATCGTGTGCAGGAGCCGCGGAAGCAACGGAAGTATCACTGGGGTTTCCGAGCGTCGCGCGGCGTTGCCGTCGTGCAGTAACAGTATGTCGCCGGCGATGAGCTGCCGCGTCAGCCGCTCATGCGCAATTCCCGGGTCCGGCCGCAGCGTGTCGTAGGCGCGACGGCTCCAGGTCGCCAGATGCAGATCTAGTCTGGCGAGGATCGGCTCGAGGAAGGGATTGCGCAGCCCGGCCGTCGGTCGGAAAAATTGCGGTGCTCGGCCTGTGATACCGGCCAGAATGTCCTGAGCTTCCGCCACCTCGCGATACATATTTTTCGGCCCGAGCACGGAAAAACGCTTGAGGTGGTGTTGGCTGTGGTTCTCGACCGCATGCCTACGGGCTGAAATCTCTCATACCAGCGCAGGATGTTGCGCCGCCAGAGCACCGATACAGAAAAACGTCGCCTTGACTCCGCCTTCATCGAGCAGATCAAGCACCAGCGGGGTGATTTCGGGATCCGGCCCATCGTCGATCGTAAGAGCGATTTCCTTGCTGCCAACGGCGCCCGGCGGTAATCGGGAAAGGTTGGGTCCGAGCAAGCGGTTTCGTGGCGAAAGGCTCGCAGAACAAAGTAACGCATGATTGGCCACAAGCACTGCCAGCGCTTGCGGCCAGAATCCCGGTACAAACAACAAGGAAGCGCAAGCACCGGCGTGCACCAATGCGCTCAGCTTGATAAGCCCGGTGGGTCGCCAGCTCCGGGACACCGACCGAATCCGCCTAACCCACCCAGCGGCGGGCGTTCCTGAACATGCGCAGCCAGGGGCTATCGCCCTCGCCGGCTTCCCATTCCTTGGGGTGCCAGGACATCTGCACGGCGCGGAATGTACGTTCAGGGTGCGGCATCATGATAGTGAAGCGGCCGTCGGCAGTAGTAACGCCAGTCAGGCCGCCGGGCGAGCCGTTCGGGTTGGCGGGATAGGTTTCAGTGGGGCGGCCGGTGTTGTCGATGTAGCGCAACGCAGCCGCAACCTTGCCCTGATCGGCCGCGGCATCGAAGACCGCCCTGCCCTCGCCGTGCGAAACGACGATGGGAATGCGGGAGCCTTCCATGCCGACGAAGAAGAGCGAGGGCGATTCCAGCACCTCGGTGAGCACGAAGCGCGCCTCGAACTGCTCGACGCGGTTGCGTCGGAAAGCGGGCCAATGCTCCGCGCCCGGCACCAGCGACTTCAGCGCGCTCATCATCTGGCAACCATTGCAGACGCCCAACGCAAAGGTATCCGGGCGGGCAAAGAACGCGGCGAACTCGTCGCGGCAGCCTTCGTGCATGAGGATGGTCTTGGCCCAGCCCTGTCCGGCTCCCAGAACGTCCCCGTAGGAAAAGCCACCGCAGGCAACCAGCCCCTTGAAATCGGCCAGGCTGACGCGCCCTGCGAGCAGGTCGCTCATGTGCACGTCCACCGCCTGGAAACCGGCGCGGTCGAATGCGGCGGCCATTTCGTAATGGCTATTGACGCCCTGTTCGCGCAGGATGGCCATGGGCGGCCGGGTGCCGACGGCAATGTACGGCGCCGCGATATCTTCCTGTGGGTCGAATCCGAGCTTTGGTGACAGCCCCGGATCGGCCTTGTCGAGGATGCGGTCGTACTCTTCCTGGGCACATTCGGGATTGTCGCGCAGCGACTGCATGAGGTAGCTGGTCTCCGACCAGGCGCGTTGCAGGTCGACGCGGGTTTCGCGCAGCACCTTCTTGGCGTTGCGCACGACGCGGATTTCATCGGACATATTCGGATAACCGACGAAGTGATAAGGCAGGTCGGCGGCGCGCAAGGCGGCGGTGACTTTCTCGCGATCGCTGCGGCGGATTTGGACCAAGGCCCCCAATTCCTCGTTGAACAGCGCCCGCATGAGGGTCTCAAAGGTGCGGCCGGAAAGCAGGTCGGGGCGCTTCTCGGCGCCATCGACGTCGCCCAGCAGCGGGTCGTAGCAGATGCCGTCCATGTCGAGCGTGAGGCCGCAATGGGCGGCAAAAGCCATTTCACAGGCGGCGGCGAAGAGGCCGCCGTCGGAACGGTCGTGATAGGCCAGCAGGAGGCCGTCGCGATTCAGTTGCTGAATGGCATTGAAGAATGCCGCGAGCTTGGTCGGATCGTCGACATCGGGCGCAATGTCGCCAGTAGCGCCAAATACCTGCGCCAGGGCTGAGCCTCCAAGACGGTTACGCCCGAGGTCGATCAGCAGCAGTTCGCTCTCGCCCTGGTCGGTAATGAGCTGCGGCGTCAGCGTGCGCCGCACGTCGGTGACCGGCGCGAAAGCAGTGACGATGAGCGAGAGCGGCGCCACCACCTGCTTGTCTTCCCAGGCGGTGCGCATGGACAACGAATCCTTGCCGACCGGAATGGAGACGCCGATCTGCTGGCAAAGCGCGGAGATTGCAGTAACCGTATCAAATAGCCGCGCATCCTCGCCGGCAAAACCGCAGGCCGCCATCCAGTTGGCCGAGAGCTTGACGCTATCCACCCGCCCGACATCCGCGGCAGCGAGGTTGGTCAACGCCTCGCCAACGGCCATGCGGCCGGAAGCCGACGCGTCGAGCACCGCAATGGGTGTGCGCTCGCCCATGGCGAAGGCTTCGCCGAGCACGCCTTGATAGCTCATGGTGGTCACTGCGACATCCGCCACCGGCACCTGCCAAGGGCCGACCATCTGGTCGCGGGCCGTCATGCCGCCGACGCTGCGATCGCCGATGGTGATGAGGAAGGTTTTATCCGCCACCGTCGGCAGGCGTAGGACGCGGTATGCGGCATCTTTCAATTCCAGCGCGACGACGTCAAAGGCCACGCTCTCGGTGGGGACATGCTGCACGTCGCGGGTCATGCGCGGCGGCTTGCCGAGCAGCGCATCCATGTCCATATCGACGGGATTGGCACCGAAGTGATCATCGGTGACCAGTAGGCGTCCGCCGGCCGTGGCCTTGCCGACCACGGCGAATGGACAACGCTCGCGCCGGCACAGCGCGCTGAAATCGTCGAGACGGTCGGCGGGAATCGCCAGGACATAGCGTTCCTGCGATTCGTTGGACCAGATTTCGGCCGGCGACATGCCCGGCTCCTCGATCGGCACTTGGCGCAGATCGAACACCGCGCCGACGCCGCCAGAATGGGCCAATTCGGGCAGCGCGTTGGAAATGCCGCCAGCGCCGACATCATGGATGGAGAGAATCGGGTTACCCGCGCCCAGCTGCCAGCAACGGTCAATGACTTCCTGCGCGCGCCGCTGGATTTCCGGGTTGCCGCGCTGCACCGAGGCGAAGTCGAGGTCCTCGCTGTTGGTGCCTGCGCTCATCGAAGACGCCGCACCGCCACCGAGGCCGATGAGCATGCCCGGACCACCGAGTTGGACGAAGAGCGTGCCAACCGGGAAGGTCTCCGCCTTGAAGGACTGCTCCGCCTGGATGTTGCCGATGCCGCCGGCGATCATGATCGGCTTATGGTAGCCGCGCACCACGGGGCCGACAGCTTGCTCGTAGGTGCGGAAATAGCCGGCCAGATTGGGGCGGCCGAATTCGTTGTTGAATGCTGCGGCACCGATCGGGCCTTCGAGCATGATGTCGAGCGCCGAAGCAATGCGCGACGGGCGGCCGTAATCTTTTTCCCAAGGCTGGACTGCGCCAGGCAGATTCAGATTGGAAACCGAGAAGCCGCAAAGGCCTGCCTTGGGCTTGGCGCCGCGGCCGGTGGCGCCTTCATCGCGAATTTCGCCGCCGGAACCGGTCGCGGCGCCGGGGAAGGGAGAAATGGCTGTCGGGTGGTTGTGCGTCTCGACCTTGGTCAGGATGTGGGTCATTTCCTCCCGGTAGCGATAGGTGCCGTCCGCATCCGGGTAGAAACGCGGAATAGTCGCGCCTTCGATGATGGAAGAGTTGTCGGCATAGGCCATCACCGTGCCCTGCGGATGCGCCTGATGCGTTTCCCGGATCATGCCGAAGAGCGTCTTGTCGCGCGCCTCGCCATCGATCACCCAGGCGGCATTGAAGATCTTGTGCCGGCAGTGCTCGGAATTGGCCTGGGCGAACATCATCAATTCGACATCAGTGGGATTGCGGCGGGCCTTGGTGAAAATATCCAGCAGGTAATCGATTTCGTCTTCCGATAGCGCTAGGCCGAGGGCGCCATTGGCCTCGACCAGGGCTTGCCGTCCGTCCGCGAGCAGGTCGATGCTATTGAGCGGCTTGGGCGCGAAGTGGCGGAAAAGCTCGCCCGCCTCGTCGAAACTCGACAGCACCGAATCGGTCATGCGGTCATGCAACAGCGCGGCGGCTTGTTTGCGCTCATCGGCGTTCAGGCTGCGCCCGCCCTTGAGGGTCAGGCGGTAGGCAATGCCGCGCTCGATGCGTTCGATGGCCGTTAGTTCGCAATTCCAGGCAATGTCCGTCGCTTTGGAGGACCAAGGCGAAATGGTGCCAATGCGCGGAGTGACGAGAAAGAGTTCTCCGTGCTCGCCGTCCTCAATCCGCTCTTCGAGCAACGCCGCCAGCTTGGTGCGCTCGCCTGATTCCAGCGGGCGCTTGAGGGCGACGATATGCCAGTAATCGGCAGCAATCGCCTCCAACTGGGGCAACGCGGCCCGCAACCGGGTTTGCAGACGCTGCAGACGAAAGGCGGAGAAGGCGGGGTCGCCACGCAGGCAAAGAATGTCGGCCATGATTTCGAAGGCTTGATAAACGATTGAGGCGCTAAAAAACTGGCTGCGGGGCGCGCAAACAAGTGCGCACGCCGCAGCCAGTGGCTGAACGACAATTACTCGATATGGTAATTCGGGGCTTCCTTGGTGATCTGCACGTCGTGCACATGCGACTCGCGCACGCCGGCCGAGGTGATTTCGACAAAGGTTGCGCGTTGATGCAGTTCATCGATGGTGCCGCAGCCCAGGTAACCCATGGTGGCGCGCAGGCCGCCCATCAATTGGTGGATGACGTTGAGCACCGGCCCCTTATGCGGCACGCGCCCTTCGATGCCTTCTGGCACGAGCTTGTCGACATTGGCCGTGCCGTCCTGGAAGTAGCGATCGGCCGCACCGGCCTGCATGGCGCCCAGCGAACCCATGCCGCGATAGGACTTGTAGAAGCGGCCCTGGAAAAGCTCGACTTCGCCCGGCGCCTCGTCGGTGCCGGCAAAGAGGCCCCCGAGCATGACCACATTGGCACCGGCGGAAATGGCCTTGGAAATATCGCCGGAATAACGGATGCCACCATCGGCGATCACCGAGATGCCGGTTCCGCGCAGGGCGTCTGAAACATTGGAGATGGCGGTAATTTGCGGCACGCCGACGCCAGCGACGATACGCGTCGTGCAGATGGAACCGGGGCCAATTCCGACCTTGACCGCATCCGCACCGTGATCGGCAAGCGCCTTCGCCGCCTCGGCGGTGGCAATGTTGCCGCCGATGACTTCCACTTGCGGGAAATTCTTCTTCACCCATTGCACGCGGTCGAGCACCCCCTGGGAGTGGCCGTGCGCCGTATCGACGACCAGCACATCCACGCCGGCCTCGACCAGCTGAATGACGCGGTCTTCCGTACCTTCGCCGACGCCGACAGCAGCACCGGCACGCAGGCGCCCGGCGCTATCCTTGGCGGCAAGCGGGTGCTCGGTAGACTTGAGGATGTCCTTGACGGTAATAAGGCCGCAGAGGCGGAACTCGTCGTCGACCACCAAAACGCGCTCAAGACGGTGATGGCGGATCAGTTCCTGGGCCTCGGCGATGCTGGCACCCTCCTTCACCGTGACTAGGCGTTTCTTGGGCGTCATGATCGCCTTGACCGGCTGGTCGAGGTTGGTTTCGAAGCGCAAGTCGCGGTTGGTGACGATGCCGACCACCTGGTTGTTGCGATCGATGACCGGCAACCCGGAAATCTTGTGCTGGCGTGTAAGCGCCAGGACGTCGCGCACCGTCATGTTGGGACTGACCGTGATCGGGTCCTTGACGATGCCCGATTCAAAGCGCTTGACCTTGGCGACTTCGGCCGCCTGTTGCTTGGCGGTCAGGTTCTTGTGGATGATGCCAATCCCGCCTTCCTGCGCCAGCGCGATGGCGAGGCGCCCTTCCGTCACGGTATCCATGGCGGCGGAAAGCAGCGGCAGATTCAGGGTAATGTTGCGGGTCAGGCGCGTGGAAAGGCTGACGTCGCGGGGAAGGATATTGGATTGGGCGGGAACGAGTAGGACGTCGTCAAACGTCAGGGCTTTCTGGAGCAGTCGCATGGCCTATAATTCACGGTCACAAAGACGTATTATACCGTAAGCTGGATTTCTCCCGGATGACCATGAAAAACACCTTCTTCATCGTTCTTGGTGCCATTGCCCTGGTAGCGGCATCCGCCGCAAACGCCCAGGTTTATCAATGGAAAGACGCCAACGGCCGCACCATCATTTCCGACACCCCGCCGCCGGGAAATATCAAGCCGCAAAAGAGCCTTGGCATGAATACTCCCGCGGTAACCCCCGCTTCCAATACTCCACCCGCTGGTACGAACGCTCCGGCAGCCACTGCGTCGGCGCCTCAAAACACGGCGGAAAAGGATATGGATTTCAAGAAGCGGCAACAGGAGAGCAAGGAAAAGGCGGAAAAGCTGGCGAAGGAAGAAGCCGCCGCCGCCGAGCGCAAGGACAACTGCAACCGTGCGAAGCAGGCCCAGGCCACGCTCGAATCCGGACAACGCATCACGACGGCCAACGCCAAAGGCGAGCGCGCCTTCATGGATGACGCCCAGCGCCAACAGGAACTCGACCGCGTCCGCAAGATCGCTGCCGACGCCTGCAAGTAATTCGGCCTCGTTCGATCAGGCGTCGCCCTCGCCGGCGCCTTTTTTCATGACCTTGCCTTCCGCCTCGCGCTGCTTGCGCACCAGTTTGGGATCGGCAATGAGCGGCCTATAGATTTCCACTCGGTCGAGATTGCGTAGAGCCGTATCCGGCTTGCCCAACTTGCCGAAAATCCCCACCTTGTTTTTCCCCAGGTCGATTTCCGGGTATTTCGCGAGCAATCCTGAAGCTTCGATCGCTTGGGCGACCGTGCAACCCGCCGGCAATGCCAACGAAATCAATTCTTGCCGCTCGGGAAGCGCATAGCATACCTCGATATTGATCGTTTCCATCTCAGCCATTGGTCGTCCCATAGACTTGATCGGCGCGGCGCACGAAGGCTTCCACGAAGGTGTTAGCGATATGGCTGAACACCGGTCCAATCACCTTTTCAAAAATCTTGCTGGAAAATTCGTAATGTAGTGTGAACTCGATTTTGCATGCCGACTCCGCCAGCGCTTTGAAGCGCCAAGATCCTTCGAGACGGCGAAACGGCCCATCGACCAGACGTATTTCCATGCTGCCTGGCGTCATTTTGGCATTCTCGGTGGTGAAGTGGGACTTGATGCTGTGGTAGTTGATGTGCAGCGTCGCCACGGTTCTTTGTTCGTCACGGAACTTGACCTCGCCCAAGGCGCACCACGGGAGAAACTGCGGATACTCCTCGCAGCGATCGACCAGGTCGAACATTTGCTGGGCAGAGCGTTCGATCAAAACGGATTTTTCGACCAGAGCCATACGTCGAAGGGGCTTTTGACATGCTGTAGAATGCCGAATTCTAAAGGATCAGCCGCAAGCATGAGCATCGCCGCCAACAAAAAAGCGTTTCACGACTACTTCATCGAAGAGAAGTATGAGGCCGGTATTGCCCTCCAAGGCTGGGAAGTGAAGGCGATTCGCGCCGGGCGCGCCAACATCAAGGAGGCGTATATCGTCATCCGCCAAGGTGAGATTGTCGTTGTCGGCATGCACATCACTGCACTGCCGACGGCTTCTACCCATGTCACGCCGGATCCGACCCGGACCCGCAAGTTGCTGTTGCACAGCCAGGAAATCGACAAACTCATCGGCAAGGTCGAACGTGCCGGATATGCTTTGGTGCCGCTGGATCTGCACTTCAACCATGGCCGCATCAAGGTCGAGGTCGGTTTGGCGAAGGGCAAGAAGCAATACGATAAGCGCAATACAGAGGCGGATCGCGACTGGCATCGCGAGCAGGAACGTATTCTTAAGCAGCGCCAACATTAGCCGTTCGTCCGCTCTTGTCGCTCCCACGATTCAAATTGTGCGAAGGATGCAAAATGCCTATAATTTTTGCTCCTTTCACCAACCGGGCAATCATTATCATGAATCGTTTGAACGCAACCTTACTCGGCCTGCTGGCCTCCGTCCTTCTTGGTGGATGCGCTTCCGAGCCCACCACTACTTCCGCCGCCCCCGCAGCCACGGCCAAGGCTGCCGCCCCCGCCATGAGCGATACGGAAATGGCTGCCAAGTTGGTTGGCACTTGGGAAGGCAAGTGGTCCATCGCCCAGTACAACGGCAAATTCGTGCTGGTCGTGACTGGCGTCGAGGGCGCCAATGTGAAGGGTGAGGCGCAGTGGTATGAAACCGCAGCCGGCAACACCAAGGAACAACTCAAAACCGCAACCGTAAAGAACGGCGAGCTGGTGGCCGAGCAAACCGGCGGCGCAAAATTCAAGCTTCGCATGAAGTCCGCCACCGCGATGCAAGGCAAATGGGATAACGCTGGTTTCGTCGGCGACCTCGAGGTCACCAAGAAGTAATTTTTTAACGGCGGATGGGGTCGCGACGACCCCATCCGCGTCCATTACCAGCGGTTCTGCAACACCTTCTCGGCCCAATAGAGCGCCGTAATTGTTTTTCCGTCCGTGATTTTCCCCTCTCGAATCGCCAGCTCGGCCTCCCCCGGCGACAAGTCCAGGACGTCGAGAAATTCGTTATGGTCGAGCGCCTGCTCGGCGACCTTGCGAACATTTCGTGCCAAAAAAATTTCGATGCGCTCGTCCGAATACCCAATGCAGGGGTGCATTACGCCGAGATAACGCCAGTCATCGGCGACATATCCGGTTTCTTCCAGCAATTCCCGCTTACCGGTCTCGAGGATGTCCTCGCCGGCATCGATTTTCCCGGCGGGCAATTCGAGAAACGCTCGATGCAGTGGATAGCGGAATTGCCGCTCGAAAATGAGCTTGCCATTGTCCAGCAAGGGGATGACAACGACCGCTCCGGGATGCTTGACGAATTCGCGGATGGAGTGGGCGCCGTTTGGCAGCCTGACGACATCGCGGTGCACATGGAGGAGCTTTCCTGCGAAAACCTCCTCGGTCTCAAGCATTTCTTCGTGCAAATGACGATCATCGGTCATTGAGGCCCCTTCAATAAGAAATGCCCCGACTCGCGGGGCATCAAAATCAAACTTCGTGTCTGCTAGAGATACAGCGAATGGCCGAGCGCGACCACACAAGCGATGGTCAGCCAATGCGGGAAAATGCCGAACAGTGCGACAGCCAGCCCGTTGGCAGACAGGACAATACGCATGTCGAGGGGAGCCTTGATCGGCGTCGTGTCAGCCGGCGCATCGAAGTACATGAGCTTGACCACGCGGAGGTAATAGAAGGCGCCAACCACCGAGAAAACGACGGCCACAATCGCCAACCAGTACTGCCCGGAAGCGATGACCGCCTGCAGCACCGCCAGTTTCGCCAGAAATCCGACAAAGAACGGAATGCCGGCCATCGAGAACATCATGATCAGCATCATGCCCGCGAACCAGGGGCTGCGCTTGTTGAGGCCCTTGAAGTCGTCGAGCTGGTCTGCTTCGAATCCTGCTCTCGCCAACAGCAGGATGACGCCAAACGCACCGGCGGTCATCATGACATAGCTAATGACGTAGAACATTGCTGAACTATAGGCATTCAACGCCATGTCGCCAGGCGTTGCAAAAATCCCGTTGTCGGCCCCCACGCCCGTGACGATGCCCAGCAACATGAAACCCATATGCGAAATCGCGGAATAAGCCAGCATGCGTTTGATATTGGTTTGAGCAACCGCGGCGAGATTGCCGATGACCATCGACAATACCGACATGATCATCAACATCGTCTGCCAATCCTGCGCCTGGGTGATCAAGCCGTTGACGAGAAGACGCATCACCACCGCAAACGCGGCCAGCTTCGGCGCGGAGGCAATGAAGAGCGTTACGCCGGTCGGTGCGCCGTGATAAACGTCCGGGATCCACATATGGAATGGCACGACCCCAAGCTTGAACGCCAGGCCCGCGACCACGAAAACCAGCCCAAATACCATCAGGTTGGAATTGACATTCCCCGCCATGCGCAGGCGCTCACCGATCCCGGAAATCTCCAGCGAGCCGGTGACCCCATAAAGCATCGACATGCCATAAAGCAGGATACCGGAGGCCAGCGCGCCGAGAATGAAGTACTTCATCGCGGCCTCGGACGACATCACACTGTCGCGATTCATCGCCACCATGGCGTAGAGCGACAGCGAGAGCAGTTCCAACCCAAGATAGACGGTGAGGAAATGATTGGCGGAGATCATCACCATCATGCCTAGCGTCGCGAACAGGGCGAGCACATAGAACTCGCTTTTGTCCATCGATTCACGGTCGCCGACATAGCCTCTGGAGTACAGCAGCGACACCATCACGGTGATATAGAGGATAACCTTCAGGAAATCCGACATCAAATCGTCAACAAACAAATTGCTGAAGGTCGATACCGGCTCGCCGGTACTGGTGTACATCTGCAAAACCAAAGCACCGAGCAAGGTCAATTGCGTCAGCGCAAAGACGACCAAACGCTTGCCCTTCCGGATAACGAGGTCGAGCATGAGGATGACCAGCGCCATGATCGCGATGAAAATTTCCGGCAGGGCCGGGAGCAGGTCGGGGACTACGAAATTCTCGAACATGTCGGCGGTACCGGTTAATGAATCTTGCTGATGGCGACGTGGCGCAACAAATCGCCGACCGAAGCGTGCATGACTTCCGTAAAGGGCAAGGGATAAAGCCCCATCCACAGCACGGCGATGGCGAGAAGCCCAAGGATGAAGAACTCGCGCGCATTGATGTCGGTCAGTTCCTCAACGTGTTTGTTAGTCACCGCGCCAAAGACGACGCGCTTATACATCCACAAAGTGTAGGCGGCGCCAAGGATCATGGTGGAAGCCGCGGCGAAGGCAACCCAGAAGTTGAATTTGACGGCACCGAGAATGATCATGAACTCGCCGACAAAGCCAGAGGTCGCCGGCAACCCGGAATTTGCCATGGCAAAGAGCATGAATAGCGCCGCGAACTTCGGCATGCTATTGACCACCCCACCGTAATCGGCGATTTGCCGGCTATGCATGCGGTCGTACATGACGCCGATGCAAAGGAACATGGCGCCGGAGATGAAGCCATGTGAAATCATCTGCACCAGGGCGCCTTCGATCGCCATCGCGCCGTCCGCGCCCATGGTCGCACCCATGAAAAAGCCCAGGGTGACGAAGCCCATGTGGGAGATGGATGAATAAGCCACCAGTTTCTTCATGTCCGCCTGTACGAGCGCGACGAAGCCGATATAGACCACGGCGATCAGCGACAAGGCGATGATGAAACCGGAAAGCTGATGGGAAGCATCCGGCGCGATGGGCAACGAGAAGCGGAGGAAACCGTAGGCGCCCAGCTTCAGGGCAATCGCCGCCAGGACAACGGAACCACCGGTCGGCGCCTCGACGTGCGCATCCGGCAACCATGTATGCACCGGCCACATCGGCACCTTGA
>JAPUEC010000126.1 GCA_027492775.1 Rhodocyclaceae bacterium | reverse complement strand
CCAGCGCCTAGTGCGTGCCGACGCGCCGCCTGTTGCGCACCTTGATCCGCGCGGCCCGGCGCGGCGTCGAAGTGCACCTTGTGCTTCCGGGAATCAGCGACTTCTGGGCACCGCTGCAAGCAGGACGCTCGCACTACATGCGATTGTTGCGGGCGGGAATCCACATTTACGAGCGCCATGACCGGCTGCTGCATGCCAAGACGAGCGTCATCGACGGCGTCTGGTCGACCATCGGCTCCAGCAATCTGGATTGGCGCAGCATTCTGCATAACGCCGAAGCCAACATCATCGTCTTCGATGCCAGCTTCGGCGCGCAGGTGGAGGAAATTTTCTGGAACGACGTGGCGTTGAGCGAAGAGGTGCTGCTCGAACGCTGGGCGAAGCGCGGCGCCATGCAGCGCCTGAAGGAAATGCTGGCGCGGCGCTTCGAGTTCTTTCTTTAGGATATCTATTGGGCTCGTTGCCGTCGGTGTAAATGGACGCTCTCTCAACAAGCAGCAACTTCCGTTTTCACTCTCGGCGGCCTGATCTGCCAACTTGAGCACTTTGTTGGGGTATGAAGCTAAAGCATCGACGGTGCCATTCCGAGGGGATTTGCAAAGCCCTTCTCTAACATTTTCCCCGTAGCGCCCTCTTCAACATCGCGACGAGATCATCTACCCCAAACGGCTTGCGGAGATGACAATTTACCCCCACCGATAAAGCCAGATCTTTCAATTCGTAAGCCGCGGAGACAAACACCACCGGTACTTGATTGCCGGTGTCACGAAGCCGTTGTATAACCTCTGAGCCTGTCAGACGCGGCATCCGATGGTCAAGGACTATAACGTCCGGCTGCAATTTACTCGCGCAAACCAGCGCTTCCTCGCCGTCGGCTGCTTCCCAGACATGCCAACCCTCAAGCGCAATAATCTCTGCCACTGCTCGGCGGAACTCATCATCATCGTCCGCAACAAGAACAGTCTCCTGCTGCTGCTTTTCAGCCTCTTTAGCCGGCGTGTTCATTTTCGACCCCTACTTCGAAGCTGCCGACGCCTTTTACGAGAAGCGCCGTCGGGCGTTGACTTACGGTGACAAGCACGTCCGGTGAGGTGGGAAAGCGTACGATGCCCATTGCCAGGTGCTCATCGACGAACACTTCGACATGCAAAGTCGTTTTCGGTGTTGATTGCTCAATGGCGCGTAAGAAGGCCCGGAACAACGTACGCTGCAAATCAAACCGATCCGCATAAACCTGCACCGGAACGTCGCAGCGAATATCAATCTCGAGACCATGTACGGCCGCCTCCGTTGCCAACAATTCCGAAATTTCTCTGACATGACGCTCAAGGTCGTGAAAAGTTGGTGCCTCGGTATTGGGTGAAGCAATCTCGCGCCACAACCGGGACTGATTTTGGAACCGCATCACCAACTCATTCGCGGCTTCGATTTGCTGTGACACTTCGGATTGGCGTGTGGCGTGTGGCAGTCGGATGGCCTTTTCGAGCCGCAAGCGCGCAGCACCTTGTATCTGGAGAATGTCCTGCTGTAACCGGCTCAAAAGGGAAGCGTCCTGGCCGCCAGCCAGCAGGGTTTGTAGTTCCATTGATAGTTGCCGCCGAATCAGTTCAGCCTCGATACCGCGGGCAGCGCAAAACAGAATTTCACGGATGCGGTGCGACGCTTCGACACGACGAACGGAAGTGCTCAGCACACCGGCGATCTCACCATCAGGCCCCTTGATCGGCAGGCCTTGGCATGTGAAGGGATGGAATCCCTCAATGAAATGCTCGGGGCCGACCAGTTCGATATAGCCACCTTCCGCCAAAGGACTGCCGATGCCGTTCGACCCCGCTTGCTGTTCGGAAAGCAGCGCGCCGGGACCGGGAACGCGTTGCGGCCCATGTACACTTTCTTCGTCGCCCAGCACATCCATGACAATGGCGTTGCGGTCGCCGAGCATCGCCGCATGTCGCTCCTTCCCGGCCGATTTTGAAAGGGCTTGCATGTAGGGGCGGGCAGCTTCAATCAGATTGCTTTCACGTTCAAACAATGCCCGCGCTTGATAAGTTCGCAGTTCGCGTGCCTGCATGACAAACGGGCTGGCGCCGACTTGGTCGCACCGTCGCCATGCTCGGCAAATCGGCGGGCGCAGCACATCATCAGGGATCGTCTTTGTGACAACATAATGACGCCAGACTTCCTCGTTGGTATACCGGTTTGGTTGCATGCAACCCTCCATTCGACATCGCCTCCGTTGCGCCTACATCCGACGCGGTGTAATAGGAAGCCGTGGATTAAGGATGTGCGGCCACTCTCTTGTTACGCCAGTCAATAAAATCGGCTCCTGGCATCGGTCGCCCAATCAGAAAGCCTTGTACCTGATTGCAATTTCGTTCACGCAGGAATTCCAGATCGCCTGTTGTCTCAACGCCTTCGGCGACAACTTTTAAATTGAGGGTGTGTCCGAGCGCAATGATTGCTTCGACGATGGCTGGCCCTGCGCCGCCCCGTTCAATGCTTTTGACAAAGGCGCGGTCGATTTTGAGTTTATCGAGCGGTAAGCGGGCCAGTTGGCTCAGGCTGGAATAACCAGTCCCGAAATCGTCCAGTGCGACAGCCACCCCGGCGTCCCTCAGGGTCGAGAGTGCCTTTACGGATTCGTCCATATTCGTCATCAATGCGCTTTCGGTGACCTCCAAGGTGATGCATTCAGGGTGGACGGATCTGTCGCGTAATAAATGAATGAGGGCAGGAAGAAAATCCCGATGCCGAAATTGAATGGCGGAAACATTGACGGCCACGGAAAGCGGCGGCATGCCACTCTCTCGCCATTCTTGGGCCTGACGACACACTTCCTCGAAAACCCATTGTCCCAAGGGTTGGATGACCCCAGCGGACTCCGCGATCGGAATGAAGAGATCAGGCCCGATCACCTGCTCATTGGTGGACTGCGGCCATCGCAGCAATGCTTCGGCCCCACATAATTTCTCCGTAGAAGCATCGAGAATGGGCTGAAAAAACACCTGGAAACCTTGCCCATGAACGCCTCGGCGCAAGCGCTGTTCTATTGAGAGCGCCGCCGGAGTGCGGTCGCTCGGCGACATCGTATAAAAATGATAGTTGTTGCGACCGGCATCCTTCGCCTGATACATCGCCACGTCTGCGTTCTGAATCAAGATGTCGAGGGATTCGCCATCTTGCGGAAATAAGCTGATACCTATGCTGGGGGAGCAGTACAGCTCCGCATCTTCGATCACATAAGGGGGGCGGAGCTGCTCCAGCAGATGCGACGCAATGCGAGCGGCATCCGTAGCACTGTTCAAATTTGGCAGCACGGCGAGAAACTCATCTCCTCCGAGACGTGCCGTCAGATCTTCGCCGCGCAAGGAGTGCTGCAGGCGCTGTCCCAACTGCCGCAGCAACTGGTCGCCTGCAATGTGACCGTAGGTGTCGTTGATCGACTTGAAACGGTCAAGATCAATGAATAGCGCCGCCAGCATCTTCCCTGAGCGACGCGTAGCGGCCAACAACAGTTCGCCAAATTCAAACAGCGACGCTCGATTATGCAGCCCAGTGAGTGTGTCGTGATGCGCCATGTGACGCATGCGTTCTTCGGCTTCCCTACGCTCGGTGATGTCGCTTGCTAACATCACGACTCCCTCTGGCGACGGAAAAATCCCGAAATTCCACCAGCGTTCCTTTCGAACGTATTCCAGCTGCGCAATTTCGCGCTGTCCCATCGCATGTTGTAAAGCAATGCGCAGATCACCCTGCATACTGTCCGGGAAAAACTCCCCAAGCGGCTTGTGAATCAAGTCTTCCGCTGGCGAGTCGAGCAAGTGCGCCGCTTTACCATTCACATAGGTAATGCGCCACTGTCGATCAACGGCGACGAAGGCTTCGCTGACGCTTTCCAGCACCATCCGCATCCGCGCGCGTGCCGCTTCCGCCTCGGCCCTTAGCATCCGTTCATGCTGGTTGCGCGCCGCCTGTTCCACCAAGAGGGTGACGCGCGCCAGCAGTTCCCGTGCACTGAACGGCTTGACGAGAAAGTCATCGGCGCCGGCTTCCAAGGCAATGCTTCGCTGCTCTTCGTCGGCCTTGCCGGATACGATAATGATCGGCAGAGCCGAGACTACCGGATCAGTCCTTACGGCACGTACCAAATCGAGGCCTCCGAGCCCCGACATGAACAAATCAGTGACAAGTACGTCCGGAGGTTTCTGATACACACTCTCCAACGCACGCGCCCCCTCTGTTTCCGTCTGGGTCTCGAAGCGTTCCCCCAGCAGACGGGCGATGTAGTTGCCTAAGTCAGCATTGTCGTCGACGACCAATACTCGTGCTCGTTCTCCGGTAGAACCGAAAAGGCCAGGTTCGTTGGGCGTTTCGGTTTCAGTTTCATCGATCCAGTGTTTGACTTCTTCTACATAGCTAGTGGCTTGCGTTGAATTAGTGGCAGAGGCATCTTCGAGGATAAGTTGAGCTGGCAAATGTGCACGCCCCAGGGGAATCGCCACGTTAAAGGCACTACCTTTGCCATAAACGCTATCAACCCACACCTCACCGCCATGCAGGCGGACGAGTTCCTTGACGAGCGCCAATCCTATTCCCGTCCCTTCTTCGCCACGGACTGCGGCACCCTTGGCACGGAAAAAGCGGTCGAATACCATCGGCTGGTCCTCGGCCGAGATGCCACTGCCAGTATCTCGCACGGATAATTCCGCCCGCCCGTTGTTCTCCTTGAGGCTGACCTGAATCTCACCTTGCTGGGTGAACTTGAAAGCATTGGAAAGCAGATTGAGGACAATTTTTTCCCACATTTCCCAGTCCACGTACACGGGTGTCTGCAGTGGCTGGGATTCAAGATAGAAACGCAAGCCGGCCTGTTCCACGACCGTACGGAACTGGTTCGCCAAATCATAGGTAAAAGAAACCAAGTCGGTCGGTTGGTATTTGGCCTTGATATGGCCCGAATCCGCCCTGGCGAAGTCGAGCAGCGTGTTGACCAGATGCAGCATCCTTTTCGCATTCCGCGAAGCTGTCGAAAGCGCCTTGTTTCGGGCCGACTCGTTCTGCTCCGGCGACCGCTGCATCTGTTCCAGCGACCACAACAATAAGGTCAGGGGAGTCCGAAATTCATGACTGACGTCATTAAAAAAATCCGTTTTTGACTTATCCAGCCTCTCCAAAGCATCGTTTGCCTGCCTGAGCTGCGTGTTCATTGCCTCGATCTCACGCCCCCGACGAAACAGTTCTACCGCAAGCGCTTCGGCTCGCATATCGCTTGCGCCTTGCGGTGGATTAACTACGAGATCCGTGACGTCTTCTACGCGGTGGAGGATGCAGGCAATTTCACCGTCATCGTCAAGGACCGGTACATTAACCGGACTCCAATGGCGTTCTTCAAATTCGCCGCCAGGCGTGGGAATGTCGTACTTCTGCAGCGCCATCGTATCGGGCCGCTTAGTGGCCAACACGCGTTCCAGTGAGGCCCGCAATCGGGAAACGCTGTAGGCCGCCGGATCCGAGGGGTTTTCTGGAAATACTTCAAAAATGTTCCGGGAAACGATTGACTTGTCTTCAGTATGCGTCGCCTGGCGATACGCCTTGTTTGCGGCAACTATCGTCAAGTCAGGGGCGAGGATCAGGCATGGTGATGGAGTGGATTCGAAGATCCTCTGAAAATCCAAGGAAACGACGTCCTTGCGATCCATCATCAATGTTCCGGTTTTGGCCAATTGTTAAAGTAGACTCGGTGCCCACCCCTCAAGTTCACCGATAAGTATTTATTTACCAAGCAGTTGATGAAATTGACTCATTCCGAATTTCGCTGGTCTACGCGACGCATACCACTGTTCCGCTCCCGATACTGCCCTTGCACCGCGGGTGACACGACCGACAGCGGTAGGTCGGCCTGCGCCACTCGCTAATAGTCGGTGAGTTCTCAATTCCCCTTGGCATGCTGCGGCACAGCACGTAAAACGACAATCAACCACTAAATACAAATCCCTTTTAGAGACCGCTCGCCCTTCTCCGGTCAGCTTGAGCGAAACCCCGCTGGGACGAACCGGCCGTTCTTGGCACGAAAACCCGTTCGGTGGGGATGCCGAGTTCGTACCGGAAGTATTCGATGGTGGCGCGCAATCCATCCTCCAGGCTCACCTTCGGCTCCCAGTCCAGATGCTTACGGGCGGCGGAGATATCGGGGCAGCGGCGGCGCGGATCGTCTTCCGGCAACGGCCGCCGGACCAGTTTCGAACGGCTGCCGGTCAGTCGTAGCACCTTCTCCGCCAGTTCGAGCACCGTGTATTCGCAGGGATTGCCAATGTTGATCGGACCTTCGACATCGGCGTTCATCATGCGCAGCAGACCTTCGACCGTGTCATCGACGTAGCAGAAACTGCGGGTCTGCTGGCCCTCGCCATAAATGGTGAGCGGTTCGCCCTGGAGCGCCTGGACGATGAAGTTGCTCACCACCCTGCCGTCGCCGGCCCTGAGTCGCGGGCCGTAGCTGTTGAAGATGCGGGCGATGCGGATCGGCACGCGGCGTTCGCGGTGATAAGCAAAACAAAGCGCCTCGGCGCAGCGCTTGCCTTCGTCGTAACAAGAGCGCGGGCCATTGGGATTGACGTTGCCGAGGTAATCCTCGGTTTGGGGATGCACTTCGGGATCGCCATAAACCTCGCTGGTCGAAGCCTGGAGCAGGCGCGCACCGGTGTTCTGGGTCATTTCCAGCAGGCGCCAGGCGCCGAGCACGCTGGTGAGCGTCGTCTGGACCGGGTGCTGCTGGTAATACGCCGGGCTCGCCGGGCAGGCGAGGTTGAAGACGCTGTGGGCCGTGGTGGCGGTCGCCGGCAGCGGCTGCGTCATATCATGCACAACAAGGCGGAAACGCGGATGCGAAACCAGATGCGCAACGTGCTGGCGATGACCGGTCGAAAGATCATCCAGCGCCAAAACCTCGTGGCCGGCCGCCAGCAGGCGTTCGCAAACGTGGCTGCCGAGGAATCCCGCGCCGCCGGAAACAAGAATGTAATGGTTCATGGGAACTGCCTCGTGCCGTGGTTTTTTAGAAGCGCGCGCATGAGGCGCGGACCCACGCCGTACGGCAATCCCCATGCCGGCTTTCAGGCACATCTGTTGCTATGGATGGCTCATTGCAATTCACCGTTTCATTCTTGTCATCGGAACTACAGTGCGAATCGCCTACGTAACCGAAACTTATCCACCGGAAATAAACGGCGTCTCGTTGACGGTGGAGCGCACGGTGCGCTTCCTTCGCGATCAGGGTCACATCGTCGGTCTCATCCGACCGCAGCAACGCGGAGAACCGCATCTGGACAGCGCCCACGAGTGGCGCACCGGCGGCCTGCCGATCCCGATGTACCCGGATTTGCGCTTTGGTTTCGCCCGTCCCGCCCATCTCAAGGAGCGTTTCGAGCTCTATCGACCGGATCTGGTGCACATTGCCACCCAGGGTCCGCTCGGCTTCTTGGCGGCACGTGCCGCGCGCGCACTCGGGCTTCCTGTAACGACGGATTTCCGCACGAATTTTCATTCTTACAGCCGTTATTACCGACTTGGCTGGCTCGAACCGCTGGTTTGTCAGTATTTGCGAAGTTTTCACAACCGCGCCGACCTGACTTTCGTCCCCACCCGCGCCTTGCGCGACGAACTCAAGGGACAGGGCTTCAAACGCGTGGAAGTGGTCGGCCGAGGCGTCGATACCGCCATGTTCACGCCAGCCAAGCGCCGTGAAAGCTTGCGGCGCACCTGGGGGGCGAGCGACGAGCAGAGCATCGTCATGCTCTACGTCGGCCGCCTGGCGGCGGAAAAGAACGTCGAACTGGCCTTGCGCGCCTTTTCCATCAGCCGCTACCTGCGGCCCCACACCCAGATGGTGGTGGTCGGCGACGGCCCGCAGCGCCAGCGCCTGCAAGCCAATTATCCGGCGGCGCACTTCGTCGGCAGCAAGCATGGCGAGGAACTGGCGGATCACTACGCCAGCGCCGATCTATTCGTCTTTCCGAGCCAGAGCGAGACTTTCGGCAATGTCACCCTCGAAGCGATGGCCTCGGGGCTTGCCGTCGTCGCCTTCAATGGCGCGGCGGTCAAGGAACATGTCCGCAGCGGCCAGAATGGCGTCATCGTCGGAACAGACTACGAAGGCGATTTCATCCAAACCGCCTGCCGTACCGCCGCCATGGCCGACCTCCTCGCGCCATTGCGAAAGAACGCACGCGAAACCGCGAAATCGGTGAAGTGGGAAACCATTTCCGGGCGTTTCGAAAAACACCTGGTCCGCATCGCCGTGGGCTATGAATCAAAAGCATCCAGCCATGCGGTATTGGCTTGAGCGCGACCACTGGATCGAGGCGGACCGGCGCTGGGCGCTTGTCTTCCACCGCATGGCGGCGCGGCCGCAGACCTTGTTGCTGTTGGTCTGGGCCAGCCGCCTGGGCGACGGCATCGCCTGGTATCTGCTCATGTTCGCCCTGCCCTGGTTCGACCGGACTAACGGCTGGACGGCCACTTTCGCGATGGCAGGCCTGGGACTCATCAACCTGATGTTATACCTGGGCCTCAAGCGCATCACCGGGCGACCGCGGCCCTTCGTCGATTGCCCGGGAATTCACGCCCGCACCCATACCCTCGACCAATTCAGTTTCCCCAGCGGCCATACGTTGCACGCGGTTTCCTACGCCCTCCTCCTGACCTGGTTTTACCCGAACCCCTCCCTCGCGTTACCGCTCTGGGGTTTTGCCGGCATCGTCGCGGCATCCCGCGTCGTTCTCGGCCTGCACTATCCGAGCGACGTTCTCGCCGGAGCTTTGACGGGCGCGGTCACGACCAGCCTGCTGCTCGCCTGCCTTTACTGACCGCTTCCCGGCAACAATTCCCGCACCGCCTCATCGAGGGTCACGGCGCGGCGGCCATCGTCCAGCGCCTGCTTCAACAACCCCATCCAAGAGTTTCGGATGGCGTCGTAATCGGCGTCGCCCGGGTGCAGTTCGAAACGCAATAGCGGCGCTTGGCGCAGGCGCGCCGCCACCATGGCGTTCCACGGCACCGAGAGCGCGCGCCGCCAGCCCGAACGGGTGCTATAGACGATGCTCTGGCTGCTCAGGCTCCGGCCCGAGGGCAGCGCCACCAGGGTCGACAGGGTGCAGGTATAGGCGAACTGCAGCTCCTTGATTGCCGCCCAAGTGCCGGCGCTCATGAGCCAGGCGGGGGCGACGAAGCCGTGCAAGGGCCAGCCGTGCTGCTGAAACCAGCGCATGCCGGCTTTCAGGCGCCAGGCGGCATCGGTATGGGAGAGCGACGAGAACTCGCCCTCGCCGGCGGTATAGAAGCGCCGGCGCAGCTTATCCACCACGCCCTGCGGCTTGCCCTCGTCGAGATGGGTGTAGCCGTGCAGCGCCAGCTCGTCGCCGCGCGCGACGGCAGCATCGAGCCAGGCCAGCCAGTCGTCGGTGGGCAGATCGGGCGGATTGCGGTGGTAGCGCGGCACGACCAGCAAGGTCACCGGCACCGGCGCGATGCCGGCAATGCATTGCAAGACCCGCTCGCAGGCCGGCCAGGTTGCCGGCGCCACGTCGTGAAGGACGATCGCGACCCGCCCGCTCATCGGTAGTCGCCATCCAACGGGGCATGCCGATCACGGAGCAGTGCCGGCAACATGGCCTCCGCCTCGGTCTCGCCGAGCAGGCGTCGATAGCGACGGAACAGCAGCGGCATCACCACGTTCCAGTCGTAGGTTTCCGCCCGACGCCGGCTGGCCATCGCCCGTTTCTCCCGTTCACTGGTAAAAATTTCTGCAATCGCTTCGGCCCAATCGTCGATCCGATCCGAGTCCACCCCGATGCCGAAATCATCGGCCACCAGTTCCGCCAGGCCGGCGGCATTGCGCACGACGATGGGCGTTCCGCAGGCCATCGCCTCCAGCGCCGCGAGACCGAACGTCTCCTGATCGCCGGCATGGACGAAGGCATCGACGCTGGCAAAAATCCGCGCCAGTTCATGATCGCGGGATTGGTGAGGCAGGAGCATCACTTGATCGCCCAGCGGCGGGTAGTTGCCGGCGCCGATCGCCAGCAGTACGTAGCGTGGCCCGAGGTCGCGAACCGTTTCCGCCAGCAATTGAAGGTTCTTCTCCGGGGCGAAGCGGCCGGCATAGAGCAGCAGCCGGCAATCCTCGGGCAGCCCCAGTGTTTGGCGCAATCCCGGGTCGCGCCGGTCCGGGTGAAAAACGCTGGTATCGACGCCGAGCGGTTGATGGACGGCATTGGTCACCCCCAACTCGCACAACTCGCGCACCATGGCCCGGCTGGGCGCCAACACCAGGTCGAAATGACGATAGGTGCGCCCGAGATAGGCGCCCGCCGTGCGATGCGCCCAGCGCGCCCGCGCGCCTTGGCCGCCAACCATGCGCGCCGCCAGGGCGGCCAGGTTGCTGTGGCAAAAGGCCACCGCCGGGATGTCGAGCCGCTTGGCGGCATCGAGCGCCGACCAGGCCAGACGATAGGGATCGCCGACCTCAATCAGGTCCGGCGCCTGCTTTTCGAGAATCGAGGCGGCCAGCTCGCGGCGCAGTGGCAGGCGGTACCCGCCCGATAGCGGCAAGGGCAGCCCGCCGCAATCCGCGAACCCCGGCCCGTGCGCGCCTGGGGCAACGATGGTGTGGCGCCAGTCGGTGTATTCCAGCCAGGCATGCTTGGCCAGGAGATAGCGCCTGACGCCGCCGCCGGTAGCACTCCAGAACATGGTGCAGTCGACGAGATGGACCGGTTGGTGACGGACGTTGGCGAAGAGGGAAGAAGACATGCGCGCTGTAGAAGCAAGCAGCATGCCCCTTCCGGGCACGAAATCTGCCAATTACCAACGAGCCCCGAAAACCCCTCCGCCGTCGCACGCGGCAACAGCGATTTGGCGGACAGGGCTATCCCCCAACGACACGAGGACTACTTCATGAAAAACGAGGACATCATTTCCACTCTCAATGACCTCATCGAAACGTGCAAGGACGGCGAATACGGTTTCCGTGCCTGCGCCGAGCACGTCCATTCCACCGACCTCGCCACGCTCATGATCCGGCGTGCCGACGATTGCCAGCAGGCTGCCCGCGATTTGCAGGCGGCCGTGGCGCAATACGGCGGCACCCCGGATACGGGCGGCAGCGCAACCGGCGCGATGCATCGCGGCTGGGTGGCGGTCCGTGCGACGCTGGCCGGCTACGACGACCTGGCGATGTTGCAGGAATGCGAGCGCGGCGAAGACGCCGCCCTTGCGCGTTATCGGGATGCCCTGGAAAAGCAGGAACTGCCCGAGCCTGTCCGCTCCGTCGTGGAACGGCAATTCCAAGGCGTAAAACGCAATCACGATCAGGTCCGGGATCTCCGCGACCGTCTGAAAGCGGCGCAGTAAGCAATTTCAATTTTTAAATTTAATCAACGATGTAGGAGTCACTGCTAAATGAATACTTCAAAAACTCTGCAAGTCAGTCTGCTCGCGGCGATGGTCGCCGTTGCTGTCGGCTGCAACCGCAACAACAATGACGGAACGCGCACCACGACCACGGATCTGGGCAGCACCACGACCAGCGCCCTGACCACCACCACCCTGGGCACCACCGGAACCACCGGCTCCGGCACGGGCGCTTACGGAACCGGCACGACGGGCACCGGCACTTCGGGCACCGGCACCTCAGGTTCTGGGGCTGCGGACGCTGGCACTTCCGGCACAGGTACCGGCACCTCCGGCACAGGCACCTCGGGCTCCGGCGCAGCCGGCATGGGAGGCACTGGTACTTCCGGCACTGGTACTTCCGGCACTGGTACTTCCGGCACTGGTACTTCCGGCACTGGTA
>JAPUEC010000125.1 GCA_027492775.1 Rhodocyclaceae bacterium | reverse complement strand
GATCTTGCGCAGGATTTCCTCGGGGTAGCCGATGAGGATGGGTTTGGCCAGCCCTTCGTCGCAGACCACCTGCACCGCCTGCAGCACGCGCTCGTCCTCACCCTCGGCGAAGACGATGCGCTTGGGTGCGCTCTTGGCCTCGGCGAACACCGGCCGCATGATGAAGCCTGAGTGATAGACGAAGTCGGAAAGGCTTTGCAGGTAGGCATCCCAATCGGTGATCGGGCGGGTGGCCACGCCGGAATCCATTGCCGCCTTGGCCACCGCCGGGGCGACCTTGACGATCAGGCGCGGGTCGAAGGGCTTGGGAATGAGGTTTTCCGGGCCGAATCCGCCTTCCTCGCCGTAGGCCGAGGCGACGACTTCGGATTGCTCGGCGCGCGCCAGTTCGGCGATCGCCCGCACCGTCGCCAGCTTCATTTCCTCGTTGATGGTGGTGGCGCCGACATCGAGCGCGCCCCGGAAAATGAAGGGGAAGCAGAGAACGTTGTTGACCTGGTTGGGGTAGTCGGAACGGCCGGTACAGACGATGGCATCGTCGCGCACCTTGTAGACCTCCTCCGGCAGGATTTCCGGGGTCGGGTTGGCGAGCGCCAGGATGAGCGGTTTCTTGGCCATCTTGACGACCATGTCGGACTTGAGGACGCCACCGGCCGAGAGGCCGAGGAAGACGTCGGCATCCCCGATGACATCGGCCAGCACGCGGGCATCGGTCTGCTGCGCATAGCGCGCCTTGGCCGGGTCCATGTGATCGGCCCGCCCCTGGTAGACGACGCCCTTGAGGTCGGTAATCCAGACGTTTTCCCGCTTGACGCCAAGCATGACGAGCAGGTCGAGACAGGCGAGCGCGGCGGCGCCGGCGCCCGAGGTCACCACCTTGACCTGGCCGAGTTCCTTGCCGATCAGGTAAAGGCCATTCAGCACTGCGGCGCCGACGACGATGGCCGTGCCGTGCTGGTCGTCGTGGAAGACGGGAATCTTCATGCGCTCGCGCAGCTTCTGCTCGATGTAGAAGCACTCCGGCGCCTTGATGTCTTCAAGGTTGATGCCGCCGAAGGTCGGCTCCAGCGCGGCGATGATATCGATCAGCTTGTCCGGGTCACGCTCGTCGACTTCCAGGTCGAAGACATCGACGCCGGCGAATTTCTTGAACAAAACACCCTTGCCCTCCATCACCGGCTTGGCCGCCAGCGGGCCGATGGCGCCGAGGCCGAGCACGGCGGTGCCGTTGGTGATGACCGCCACCAGGTTGGCGCGCGAGGTCATCTGCGAGGAAGCGGCGGGGTCGGCGACGATTTCGTCGCAGGCCGCGGCCACCCCCGGCGAATAGGCCATGGAGAGGTCGTATTGGTTGGTCAACTGCTTGGTGGGGACCACGGCGATCTTGCCGGGGCGCGGTTGACGGTGGTAGTTGAGGGCTGCTTCTCGCAACTGTTTGTCCATGATTTTCGTGGAATCCTGACGATGCGTTTTTTTGGAAAGAGCGAATTGTATCGCTTTGCTGCAACATTCTCGAACTCATCCGGTCTATACGTGACTGCGCGTCCGCAGGCGGGAACTTCGAAGCTCGCTTATGGACGGCGGTAGAACCAGAACTGGCCGCCGGCAACCCGCCCACGGCCGGTAATAAACGAAAAATCCCTACAAGGAGAGCAATCCGATGGCCTCGACAGCCGCTCCCGCTTACGTCAAGCATCAACGTCTCATCGACTGGGTCGCAGAAATCGCCGCCCTCACCCAGCCAGATCGCATTTGCTGGGCCGACGGCTCGGAGGAGGAATACAACCGCCTGTGCGCCGAAATGGTCCAGGCCGGTACGCTGATCAAACTCAACGATCAGAAACGCCCCAATTCCTACCTTGCGCGTTCCGACCCCTCGGACGTCGCGCGGGTGGAAGACCGCACCTTCATCTGCTCCAAGCGCAAGGAAGATGCCGGCCCGACCAACAACTGGCGCGACCCGGAAGAAATGTGCGAGACGCTTTCCGGCCTTTTCGAAGGCTGCATGCGCGGCCGCACCATGTATGTGATTCCCTTCTCGATGGGGCCGCTCGGCTCCGCCATCGCCCATGTCGGCGTCGAGATCAGCGATTCGCCCTACGTCGTGGTCAATATGCGGACCATGACCCGCATGGGCAAGGCCGTCTATGACGTGCTCGGCAGCGACGGCGAGTTCGTGCCCTGCGTGCACACCGTCGGCGCCCCGCTCGAAGCCGGTCAGAAGGACGTTCCCTGGCCCTGCAACGCAAGCACCAAGTACATCGTGCACTTCCCCGAATCGCGGGAAATCTGGTCCTACGGCTCCGGCTACGGCGGCAATGCGCTGCTCGGCAAGAAGTGCTTTGCGCTCCGCATCGCCTCGACCATGGCCCGCGACGAAGGCTGGCTGGCCGAACACATGCTCATCCTGGGCGTCGAATCGCCCGCCGGCGAAAAATCCTACGTCGCAGCCGCCTTCCCCTCGGCCTGCGGCAAGACCAACTTCGCCATGCTCATCCCGCCCCAGGCCTTCAATGGCTGGAAGGTGACCACGGTCGGCGACGACATCGCCTGGATCAAGCCCCGGAAGGACACGGATGGTGTCACCCGCTTTTACGCCATCAATCCGGAAGCCGGCTATTTCGGTGTCGCCCCCGGCACCTCCGAGAGCACCAATTTCAACGCCATGGCGACCCTGAAGGAAAACGTCATCTTCACCAATGTCGCGCTGACCGACGATGGCGATGTCTGGTGGGAAGGCATGAGCAAGACCCCGCCATCGCACCTGATCGACTGGCAGGGCAAGGGCTGGACGCCGGAAGCCGGCAAGAGCGGCCGCAAGGCGGCGCACCCGAACGCCCGCTTTACGGTGGCCGCCAGCCAGTGCCCCTCCATCGACCCCGCCTGGGAAGACCCGGAAGGCGTACCCATTTCCGCCTTCATCTTCGGCGGCCGCCGCGCCACCACGGTGCCGCTGGTCTATGAAGCCTTCAACTGGAATTTAGGCGTCTATATGGCCGCCACCCTCGGCTCGGAAACCACCGCCGCCGCCGCCGGCCAGACCGGCGTGGCGCGCCGCGACCCATTCGCCATGCTGCCTTTCTGCGGGTACCACATGGGCGACTACTTCAACCACTGGCTCGGGATGGGCCATGCGGTCGACGCCGCCCCGCGCATCTTCTGCGTGAACTGGTTCCGCATGAACGAACGCGGCGAATTCATGTGGCCCGGCTTCAGCGAGAACATGCGGGTGCTGAAGTGGATCATCGAGCGTTGTCAGGACAAGATCGGCGCGCGCGAAACCGAACTGGGCTGGATGCCGGATTTCGAGGACATCGACTGGAGCGGCCTCGACATCGGCCGCGCCGAGTTCGAGGCGCTGACGCGCATCGATACCGACGCCTGGCGCGCCGAACTGGCCAGCCACAAGGAGTGGTTCGACAAGCTCGGCGAGAAGACGCCCAAGGAACTCGTACGCAATTGCGAACAGTTCGAACTGGGCGGCTGGAAGGACTGGAAAGCCGCCGCCTGAGACTTAAAACGCCGCCAGTAATGGCGGCGACAAAACAAAAGGGCATCCGGGCCGCTCATGCGGCCGGGATGCCCTTTTTTTGACTTGCCGGTGACTTACTTGATCAGGCGCAGCGCGAACGGGCAGCGGAAGTTGTTGCCATTGGCACAACCGATGGCGCCCATGATGCAGAAGACCAGGTTGATGATCATCACCAGCGGGAAGATCAGGAAGCCAATCAGGAGGAACATCAGAATCCAGCCGGCGACATAACCGATCAGCGCCGTGATCGACCAGTTCAGTGCCTCCTTGGCCTGGTCCTGGACGTAAGCGTCGTCCTTCTTGACCAAGTAGATGATGAGGCTGGGAATGAAGCCGAAGAAAATGGTTCCGATCCAGATCAGCAACGCAATGTTCTTGGAATCCTGGGCCACGGCGGTGGTCTCGACAGGCGTTTCGTTATCCATCTGATGTCTCCCGATACTGTGATTGATGAGGTGATTCCCTACCCGCCCAAAGCCGCCGACTGCGACCCGGGGTAAAACTTCAAGGACGCACGCATGAAGAACGTCGATTTGAAGTATGCGTCATTATATGCACAACGTCATAAGAAAAAATACACACTTGGGCTTCGACCAGATATAAAGCAAGGCGCCTACTCGTGGAAAACGACGAATTCCTCGAGCGGGGCGCGTTCCGACACCAATCGATTTTCCGGCGCATCAGGGTCGGCGTAGCCGAGCGCGATGCCGCTGACCAGCCGCTGGTTTTCCGGCCAGCGGATTTCCTTCGCCACCACCGCTTCGTACTCCACCCAGTAGGCTTGCGGGCAGGTATCGAGCCCCCGGGCCCGGGCGGCAAGCATGACGCTTTGCATGAACATGCCGCAATCCATCCAGCTGCCATGCCCAAAACTGCGGTCGATAGTAACGAGGAGGCCGACCGGCGCATCGAAGAACTGGAAATTGCGCCGCCGCTGCGCCAGCATCGCCGCCATATCGCCCTTGGCGATGTCCATCAGGCCGTAGAGCGCCTTGCCGAGCGCACGCTTGCGGGTGAGGTAGGGTTCCTGGTTGCGGCCGGGATAGACGTCATCGTAAGTCGTCTCGTGATGATCCGGGTCGACGTCATAAACCTTCTGCACCGTGGCAATCAGTCGCTTCAAGGATTCGCCGGTGACGACATGAACATGCCAGGGTTGGGTATTGGTTCCGGACGGAGCCCGCGCGGCAATGCGCAGAATATCCTCGATCAGGCTGCGTTCGACCGGCTTGGGCAGATAGGCGCGAATGGAATGGCGGCTCGCCATAACCTCATCCACCGCCTCGACCCACGAATTGCAGTTCTCTTGCATGACCACCTCCCTGATTGTTTGCTGCCATTGTAAGGGCGGCAATGGGCGGGGTGAAGCGAAGAGGCGCTGGCGCCCTGACGCGACCGTTTCCAATGGCCAGCCATCAACTAGCGGGGGCGCCTTCCCCGAACAAACCGGCCAGCGTATCGCCCTGCAGGAAAGCAAGCATGTCGCCGGAAAGCTGCTGGCCAAGCGCGACATGCATGAAATGGCTGCCGCCGGGGTAGAGTTTGATCGACACCGGCGATTTCAAACGCCGGATGTCCGCATGCAGCGGCGCAACGACGTCGCGGACCAGATCCTTGTTTCCGGTCGCGGCGCCAAGGTAGATGGTCTCGTCGAGGCCAATGGTGATGAGCGTCGGCATGCTGAACTCCGAGAACCGGCGGGGCAGCGCGCCAGCATCCTCGTGACGGCATTCGATGAAGCTGGCGAAGATCTCCCAGGTATACATCTGGGCGGCGCGTTCGCATTCGGCCGGATTGCCGCGCAGGATGCCGCTGCGGCTCGCGACGATGTATTCGGCAAGCGGATCGCCACGTTGCAGGTAAGTGCCAGCCCCGGGCCAAAGCGGCGCATAGAAGCTCTGTTCGATCGCTTCGACCGTGCGCCCCATGCTGACCACCGGGCCAATCTTCGTCCAGGCGTTGTAGAAGGTATCGTAATCGTCGGCCAGTTGCGGATCGTCGAGACGGACGCCGTCGACCACCATTGGATGAATCAGCTCGAGACCGGCCGGCGCATACAAGACTAACCGCTCAACGTGTTCCGGATGTTCGAGGGCATAGCCGGCGGCAGCCTGACCGCCGAGGGAATGGCCGAGATAGGTGGCGCGCGCGATGCCGAGTTGCCCGGCGACCAGATGATGAACAACGGCACGAATGTCTTCGAGCGAGCGCGTCGGCAGCAGATGAAGATTGCCGGGCAGCGACTTCCCGGCATGAGGGAGATCGATGGCGACGATGCGCCAGCCGGCGGCCAGCGGCCGATCCAGCAACGCTCCCCAGTAAGCGCTGTTCATGCCGCGCCCATGCAGCATGATCAGCGTCGGCGCGGCCTCCCGGCGACCACTCCCCAGGTAGAGGTCGACATAGGCGATCTCCCAGATGCGCCCGCGCCCGTCCGGCACCTGCGCCACGTGGTTAGGCCAGGGGTAATGCACATGGTCGCGCCAGTAGCTTTGCGCCGGATCGATCTCGGCGTCCACCCAAGGGGTTGCCCGCCGGTCGAGATTCGCGGGAGAAGCGGTCACGCCGTCAAACGAAAAACGCCGGGTTCGGAATGCCAACTTCGGAAACGCCGATGGACGCGCCTTCCGCCTTGGCGTCGGCGTACCAGCGCTGCATGTCCGGGTCGGCAAGAACCGTCTGCATGTAGGCCGCCGCCACCGGCGTGGTTTGGACGCCGTAGGTGTGGAAACGCGACACCACCGGCGCAAACATCGCATCGGCGGCGGAGAAATCGCCAAACAGCCAGGGGCCGTTCTTGCCGAAACGTTCGCGGCAATCGCTCCAGATCGCCTGGATGCGCTCGATGTCGCGCCGCACGTCCTCCTCGACCTGAACGTGGCGACCGGTGGCGCGGCAGTTCATCGGCATGGCGGTACGCAGCGCGGCGAAGCCGGAATGCATTTCCGCCGAAACGGAGCGGGCAATCGCCCGTGCCAGCCCATCCTTGGGCCAAAGCGCGGGTGCGGCCTCGGCAAGACGCTCGATGATGGCCAGCGAATCCCAAATGACCACGCCACCCTCCCGCATCGCCGGCACCTTGCCGGCCGGGCTGAGGGAAAGCAACTGCTGGCGCGTGTCGGGAACGGAGAGCGGCACGACGATTTCCTCGAAAGGCAGGCCGGTTTTGACCAAGGCTAGCCAGGCGCGCAGGGACCAGGACGAGTAGTTCTTATTGCCGATGATGAGTTGGCGTTCCATGTTTTTCTCCGCAAGTCTTGTTGCAGTAAGTATGGCGCGATGTCCACCGCACAGCAAGGCAGCCCGCGGTTCAATCCAGCGAGATTTCGCCGCGCAGGTATTCGACGGCGTTGCCCGCGATGAGGACGCGCGCGCCATGCAATTCGCAAAACAGTTCGCCGCCCCGGGGAGAAACCTGTTTTGCCGTCAGCACCGGCCTGCCCAGCCGCTCCGCCCAATAGGGAACGAGCGTGCAATGCGCCGAACCGGTCACCGGGTCTTCATCGATGCCGACTCGGGGTGCGAAGAAGCGGGAAACAAAATCCACGGTGTCGCCCGGCGCGGTAGCGATTACCGCCATCGCGTCCAGCGCGGCAATGCGAGCTAAATCGGGGCGCAGCGCCCGTACCTCCGCTTCGGAAGCAAACACCAGCATCAGATCGCGCGCCTTGAAGGCCGCCTGGGGCCTGGCGCCGAGCGCCGCCACCATCGACTCCTCAAGCGCGACCGGGCGCCCCGGCTGCGCCGGGAAATCGAGCTGCAACCCCGCCTTGCCTGAAGGCAAAGCCACCCGGGCGACGGCCAGTTCGCCGCTGCGGGTCGAGAATCGGAGGCGCTTCAGCATGGGCAGATAATCGCCGAACAGCACATGCGCCGCCGCCAGCGTCGCATGGCCGCAGAGATCGATCTCCGCCGTGGGAGTGAACCAGCGCAAAGGCATGACGTCACCTGCCGGAACGACAAAGGCGGTTTCGGAGAGATTGTTTTCCGCCGCGATCGCCGCCAGGACGGCATCGGGCAGCCATTCGTCGAGGACGACCACGGCGGCGGGGTTGCCGCCGAAGCGGCGGTCGGTGAAAGCATCGACTTGAAAGAGTGGGTGCTTCATGGCGCCTCATGCAAAACCGGATTTCGTCATGATGAAAGCAGAACCCCGCCTGCGCAAGAACAAACGCGCTTCTGCCATAATCCCTTCACTTCAACCGGGTTTTCGTCATGCACCGCTTTGCGCAATGTCTTTACCTCGGCCTTTTCGTCTCCTCCAGCGCCGCATACGCCTTTCAGCCGCTGATCACCGACGACACCGGCACCCAGGGCAGCGACGGCAATCAGATCGAGTTCTCGCTGAACCATGACCGCACGACAGTCGGCGGCGACGTAGTGCGGACAGCAACTTTCCCGGCCGTCTTCACGCGCGGCCTCACCGACACCCTCGACCTTTTCGCCGGCGCAAGTCATGTCCGTATCCGCCCCAACGCTCCGGGGACCGCGACCAGTGGCGGCGGCAATCCGGTGCTCGGCGTGAAATGGCGCTTCTACGAAAACACCGCCAGTCAGACCAGCCTCGCGCTCAAACCTGAACTCGCCCTGCCGGTCAGCCGCTCTGGCGAAGCATCGGGCCTCGGCACCGGCCGGCTCTCCTATGGAATGACGCTGATCCTGACGCAGGAGCTCCCATTCGGCGCCATCCACGCCAACCTCGGCGGCGACCGCAACCGCTACCGCGACACCGCCGCCAGTCCCAACGCTTCCGTTCTCCGCGCTTCGCTGGCACCGGTATGGGACGTCGCCGAACGCTGGAAGCTCGCGCTCGATCTCGGCCTCCAGCGCGAACGGGCTGGCGGCCCCAGCCGCCGCATCGCCTACGCGGAGGTGGGCGCCGTCTATTCACCGACGAAGGATCTGGATTTCGCCTTGGGCATCGTTCGACAGAGCGATACCGCCGACCCCAAATCCGCTTCGACCCAGGCCACGACTGGCGTCACCTGGCGCTTCAAATAGACTGCCGGGATCCGGTCCCTGGCCGGCGCAGGCCGTGGCTTGCAAGTCGAGGCTTGCCACCTCCGGCCGAAGGCTTCATGATTTAGTGCTTCCCTGTCATATCCGCCCAGGCGCTCCCATGAAAACCGGCTTCACCACCAGCATCCTCCATTCCGACCTCGAATCCCCGATCGAACATGGCGCGGTCCACAAGCCGATGCATCCCGCCATGGCCTTCGGCTACGAGGACGCGCATGAACTGGTGGCGGTCTTCCAGGGGACGAAGCCAGGCTACACTTACGGCCGCCAGGGCAACCCGACGGCCGCCGCGCTGGAACAGAAGATCAACAAGATGGAGGGCGGCACCGCCACCGCCACCTTTTCCAGCGGCATGGCCGCCATCACCGCCACCTTCATGGCGCTGCTGCGCCAGGGCGACCATGTCGTTTCCAGCCAGTTTCTCTTCGGCAACACCACCAGCCTCTTCGGCACCCTGACGGGCCTCGGCGTCGAAGTCAGCTTTGTCGATCCCACCGATGCCGCCAAGGTGGCGGCGGCGATTCGTCCCAACACGCGCATGGTGTTCGTCGAAACCATCGCCAACCCGCGCACCCAGGTCGCCGACCTGGCCGGCATTGGCCGCCTATGCGCCGAACGCGGGCTGCTCTACATCGTCGACAACACCATGACCTCGCCTTGGTTGTTCCAGCCCGCCACGGTCGGCGCCGGGCTGGTCATCAACTCACTCACCAAATATATCGGCGGCCATGGCAACGCGCTGGGCGGCGCCGTCACGGATACCGGACGGTTCGACTGGTCCGGCTTCCCCAACATCTTCGAGTCCTACTGCAAGCTGCCGCCCGCCCAGTGGGGCATCACCCAGATCCGCAAGAAAGGTCTGCGCGACGGCGGCGCCACGCTGCCGGCCGAGGCGGCCCACCGTATCGCCGTCGGCGCGGAAACGCTGGCCCTGCGCCTGGATCGCGCTTGCAGCAACGCCCTGCAACTCGCGTCCTGGCTCGAAGCCCAGCCGGCGGTGGCACGCGTCTATTACCCCGGCCTCGCCTCGCATCCCCAGTACGCCCGCTCGAAGGAACTCTTCAAGGCCCACGGCGCCATCATGGGTCTGGAACTGGCGCCCGGCCTCGATTGCGTCGAATTTCTCAACCGCCTGCGGCTGGTGATTTCCTCGACTCACCTCGGCGACACCCGCACCCTGGCCATTCCTGTCGCCTACACCATCTACTGGGAAATGGGCGCCGCCCGCCGGGCCGAGAACGGCATCGCCGATTCGCTGCTGCGCATCTCGGTGGGCATCGAGGACGTCGAGGATCTGCTCGGCGATTTCGCCCAGGCCCTGAGCGCCGCCTGACCGCGCCCGCCGAGGCCCGCATGAGCTACCGCCCCGCCGCGCGCATGCGCGACATCGCGCCTTTCCATGTCATGGAATTGCTCGCCCGCGCCAAGGCGCTGGAAGCCGCCGGGCGCGACATCGTCCATATGGAAGTGGGCGAACCGGATTTCCCGACCCCGGAGCCCATCATCCGCGCCGCCCAGGCGGCGATTGCCGATGGAAAGGTCTTCTACACCCCGGCGCTCGGCTTGCCCGAACTGCGCCAGGCCATCGCCGATTTCTACCAGACCCGCTACGGCGTGGCCGTGCCGGCGGAACGCATTGTCGTCACCGCCGGCGCCTCCGGTGCCCTCACCCTCGCCCTCGCCTGCCTCGCCGAACCCGGCCGCGAGTGGCTGCTCACCGACCCCGGCTACCCCTGCAACCGTCACTTCGTCCGCAGTTTCGAGGGTGTTCCGGTCGGCATCCCGGTCGGGCCGGAAACCAATTTCCAGCCGACGCCGGACCTGCTCGCCCGCCACTGGAACGACCGCACCGACGGCCTCATCGTCGCCAGCCCGGCCAATCCCACCGGCACCATGCTCAGCGCCGCCGAATTGGCTGCCCTGCACGCCTTCGTCGCCGGGCGCGACGGCCACTTCATCGTCGACGAGATCTACCACGGCCTCACCTACGAAGGCGACGCCCCAACGGCACTCGCCGGCGGCGACGACCTCTGGGTGGTGCAAAGCTTTTCGAAGTATTTCCAAATGACCGGCTGGCGCCTCGGCTGGCTGGTCGTGCCGGAAGCGTATTTGCGCGACGTTGAGAAGCTGGCACAGAATCTCTTCATCTCCCCGCCGACGCCCGCCCAGTACGCGGCCCTGGCAGCCTTCCAACCGGAAACCCTGGCCATCCTCGAAAAACGCCGCGCCGAATTCCGCCGCCGCCGCGACTTCCTCGCGCCCGCTTTGGAAGCCATCGGTTTCCGCCTCACCGCTCGGCCGCAGGGCGCTTTCTATCTCTATTGCGACAGCAGCGCCCTGGCAGCGGACAGCTTCGCCCTCGCGACCCGCCTACTCGAAGAAACCGGCGTCGCCATCACGCCGGGGCTGGATTTTGGCGCCCACCGGCCGGAAGCTCACTTGCGGATTGCCTACACGACGGAAATTGGGCGCCTCGCCGATGCGACCGACCGCCTGCGGCGTTTCTTCGCCCGATAAAACGCGGCCACGCCGGAAAAACCATCGGCAAAAACTCACGCCCGCTTGCCGATCCGCCATTGGGCAGCCATTCCGTGACAGCGTACTTCTACTAATAGCCACCCTCAGCCCATCGGAATATCGTTCGGTCGAACAATAGAGCTTGGGTGCACAACTCATACAACGCGCCAATTCGCGAACTCAAATACGCGATCTTATGCAATACGGGCAACACCCCGTAAGCATGACGACAAACACGGGAGGGAACATGAGCGACGTTTCGACCAACGCGGCTAATACACGGCAATCCGTTTCATTACTCATATCCGTCTGCCTTGGACTTGCGCTGATCATATCCCTGCCTTTGCTGACATTTCTTGTTTTTTCGGCCCCAGGCAGTTCCCCGGGGATTTTCGTCACCTTGGCAACGCTGGTCTTGGCCATCTTCGCACTCGCCGGCGGAGCGTTCGCCTTGTACCGGGGCATTCTCCTTCCCCTGGGAAGCATTTCCGAAGTCGTCGAGGCCTCGTCTTCCGGCGCTGGCGATCTGTCACGCACGCTTGAGGCGAGAGGCCATCCCCTTCTGAACGTCATTGTCCAAAGTTTCAACAAGCTGATCCCAAAGTTGCGCGGGATGATTGAATCCATCCGCTGTCAAACCATCCGTATCGCTTCCGAAGCCGTCCAACTCAGGCAACATCTGGCTGAGGCCGGATCCGGCGCCGAAAAGCAGGAAGCCCTGGCGCGCGACATCAGCGTCTCCTGCGCCGCCGTCACCGATACCGCCGTCAATGTCTCCAGCCGCG
>JAPUEC010000124.1 GCA_027492775.1 Rhodocyclaceae bacterium | reverse complement strand
TCGCGCGTTTGGCCGCGTTCGAGGAATTCCAGTTTCAATTCGATGCGCCGGCTCGCCTCGGCGCTTGATTTCGGCGCATTGAACGAGGCGCCGCTGACGAGAAAGATTTCGCGCACCAGGCGCCGGTCGGCCTCGCTCAGCGCATCCGGCGCGGCATCGGGGTTGGCGAGCAGGATGCAGAGCACGCGCTCGGAGCGTTGCAGGCTGAGGTTGAGGTTGTGCAGGTAGCTGCCGCGCGGGTCGGCGAAGCCTTCCACCGAAATGCGCTTCAGCCATTGCTGGCCGAGCGGATCGCGCGCCAGTTGCAGCACCTTGGGCACGAAGGCACGCAGGAGGCGGGATTCGGCGTCGTCCAGTCGGTGGCTGTTGGTCTCAAAACGCGCGCGTTCGCCAAAATCGATGGTCGGGCCGCGTACTTCCACGCCCGGGAAATCGCGGGCCAGGGTTTGCAGGCGTTGCAGCAGTTGCTGGATGTCCTTGTCGCGTTCGGCCTTCTGCTTTTCCGTTTCCGAGATTTCGTTGGTGATGGCGAGCAGGGCGACCGTCATGGCGACGAGAAAGAGCACCATGAGCGCCGTCATCAAATCGGAAAAGGAGATCCAGAACGGCTTTTCCGCCTCTTCGCGCCGCGGTTTGCGTGCAGCTTGCCTGCCGAAGAGGCTCATCGGCGGGCGGCGGTTGCGGTTTCCAGCACCTCGCCCAGTTCCTCGATGGTGCCGCGCAGGTAATCGACCGCCGTCGCCAGTTCGCGCTGGAACTGGACGTTGCCATGTTGCAGGGTCTGCTCGACGTTGCGAGCAAAGGCGGCGTGCGCTTCGCCCAGTACTTCCGAAACCCCGCGCAGGTAACTCTCGGCTTGCTGTTCGGCGCTGCCGAGTTGGATGGCGGCGGCTTCAAGCCGGGCGACGAGATCGCCGGTGAGCGCCGCGTCGCGCCGCGAGACGGAAACCGTTTCCCGCAGGTCGCCGAGCATGCGGGCGAAGGTTTCGCGCGCGGCGCGGTGGTCCTGCATGACTTCGGCGGTGGCGTGGGCGGCGGAGGCGAGGGCGGCGGCAGCGGTTTGCATTTCGGCGCTGGCACCGGCGAAGGTCAGTGCCGCCTTGCCGACACCGGCGCCGGCGCTGTCGAGCCGGCCAGCCGCCGTTTCGACGGTATTGCGGCCGGCGTTTTCAAGCTGGGCCGCGACGCGCCGCAGTTCGGCGACCGCCTGTTGCAGGCCGACGGCGGTTTGCGATAGCAGACTTTCCAGGCCGTCCTGGCGCTGGCCGAAGCTGCCGTCGAGGCGCTCGCTGAAGCGGGTCAGTACGCCTTCCAGCGCGCCTGCCATGACTGTGCCTTGGTCGCTGCCGGTTTTTTCAACGGCGCCAGCCACCCGCGTCATCGGGTCACGCAGGGCGTCGGCCACCGCGCTGGCCAGTTGCGTCTGTTGGCGGGCAAAGGCTTCCTGCTGGCGCTTGCCCATGTCTTCCAGGGCCTGTCGCAGTTCGCTGACCACCTGCCGCCCGAACTGTGCGCTCTGGGCCACGCTTGCCTCGCTGGCGCGCACCAGGCGGGCAAGATATTCCTCGCCGACACCGCTCTCGAACAGGCTGTCGATGCGCTGCACCAGCCGGGCCACCTGCCGGTAGCGCGCCGTGACCAGCGACTTTTCGATCCAGGTGAGCAGCATGGCCAGGGCGATGGCGGCAGCGGAAATCTTGAAGGCGTGGCCGACGCCCTGGATCAGCCCGCGCAGGCTGCTGCGAACCACATCGGCGTCGCTGGAAATTTCGAAGCGGGTGAGGCCGAAAATCAGCCCGGCGAAGGTGCCGATGATGCCGAGGCCGGTGAGGATGCCCGGCAGGTGCTTGTAGAACTCGGTCTTGAGCGGAATATCGACCAGCGCCTGTTCGGTGAAGAAGGTTTCGGCCATGGCAGTCGAGCGCCAGGCAACGATGCGCTGCCGGCCGTTGGCATCGGCTTCGCTCACGCCATGCAGCGTTTGTGCGTATTCACGCCAGAGGTGGGCGAGCGGACCTTGCGCCATGATGCTGCGGCCGATGGCGTCGATGTCGACCGGCTGTCCCGCTTGTTGGGGCAGGTCGTCCAGCTTGCGCAGCACGGTTTCCAATTGCCGCCCCAACCGCCAAGCGGGCCAGAGGAAGCGGAAGAGAAAGCCCAGACCGATGGCTGCAAGCAAAAACGCCACCAGCGAAGTGCCGGTGGCGAGATCGAAGGAGAGCACGGAATCGGTCATTTCCGTAGCCGGAAGGCCGGTCAGGCGGGCTTGGTGGTCTGATTCGCCATGATGATCTGCAGCAACTGGGCAAACACCTTGGGCGTGCCGGCGACGATGTTGCCGGATTTGAGATAGGTCGACTCGCCTTGCAGGTCGCTGACCAGCCCGCCCGCCTCGGTGATGAGCAGCGAGCCGGCGGCCATGTCCCAGGGCGAGAGGGAGAATTCCCAGAAGCCGTCGTAGCGCCCGCAGGCGACGTAGGCGAGATCGAGCGCCGCAGAGCCCGGACGGCGCAGGCCGGAGCACTTCTGCGTCAGTTCCTTGAAAATGGCGAGGTAAACGTCGGCCTGGCTGAAGTCGCGATAGGGGAAGCCGGTGCCGATGAGCGATTCCTGTAGCTTGAGCCGCTTGGAGACGCGAATGCGGCGGTCGTTGAGGAATGCGCCGCCACCCTTGCTGGCGGTGAACAGCTCGTTCCGATTGGGGTCGAACACCACGCCCTGTTCGACGATGCCGTTCCTCGCCAGCGCGATGGAAACAGAATATTGCGGAAAGCCGTGAATGAAATTGGTGGTGCCGTCGAGCGGATCGATGATCCACTGGAACTCGGCGTCCCGCTTGCCTTGTCCCGGAGTCTCGCCGGACTCCTCTGCTAGAATGCCGTAATTCGGATAGGCCTCTTTCAGCGTCTCGATAATGACGCTTTCCGCCTTTTTATCGACCTCGGTGACGAAATCGTTCGAACGCTTGGTCGTGATCGTCAGCAAATCGAGATCGTTGGAGGCGCGGTTGATGATCTGACCGGCGCGACGCGCGGCCTTGATGGCGATATTGAGGGCGGGATGCATTTTTCTTAAAGAACCAAGCGGGCGGCAAATGCTGCCCGGAAATCGAAAGCACGGATTTTACTATGAATGCCGCCCCTTCGCCCGAGCAGTTGCTCTCCCGCATCCGCGTCGTTCTCTCCCGGCCGAGCCACCCCGGCAATATCGGCGCGGCGGCGCGGGCGATGAAAACCATGGGCCTGTCGAAGCTCTATCTCGTGACACCGCAGCGCTTTCCCGATCCGGAAGCCGACGCCCGCGCCGCCGGGGCGGTGAATCTGCTGACCGAGGCGACGGTCTGCGCGACGCTGGACGAAGCGCTGGCGGGAACGACCTACGCGGTTGCGCTTTCGGCCCGTCTGCGGGACTTGGGGCCGACGCCGTGCCAGGCGCGCGAAGCGGCTGCGCTCCTTCTGGCGGAAGCCGGAGAGGGCGATGTCGCGCTCGTATTCGGCAACGAGACCTACGGCCTATCCAACGAGGAAGTGCAGCGCTGCCAAGCGGCCGTTTCGATTCCCACCGATCCCGGTTTCAGCTCGCTCAACCTCGGCGCCGCTGTCCAGATCCTCTGCTACGAAGCGCGCATGGCGGCCTTCGCCGGGCAGCGCCTGCCGACGCCGGCTGGCGCCACGCCCAACATTTCCCGTCCGGCGACTTTCGACGAAATGGAGGGCTTCTACGCCCACCTGGAAGAGGTGATGGTCGTCACCGGCTTTCACGATCCGGCAAAGCCCAAGCGCCTGATGCCGAAGTTGCGGCGTTTCTTCGGCCGCTCGCGCATGGAAAAGGACGAGGTCAATATCCTGCGCGGCGTCTTCGCCGCCGTGCTGACCGGGACCTTCAATCTCAGACGTTGAGTTTGAAGCCGAGGTCGACTTCGGATGCCGGAATGCCGCCACGGATGCCCCAGTTCTCGAGCGGCGGCTCGTTCAAGACGATGATGATGTCGTCGGCGGCAATGCCGAGTTCGCCGAAGCGCCGGATAATGCTCTGATACAACGCCCGCTTGGCCGCCAGCGAACGGCCCGGGAAGAGCAGAATTTCGACAAAGGTGTAATTTTCCGTCTTGCCGGGCGGCGTGGCGAAATGTTCCGGCCGGTGCTCGACATAGCGGATGTTGCGATCGCCCTCCGGCAGCTTGAGCGCCTCACGCTGGGCCAGATAGACGGCATCCATGAGGGCGGCGACTTCATCCGCCGGGCGGTGCCGGCGGACTTCGATTTTGGCGATGGGCATGGCGAGCGATCCGAGTCTTCAAATGCCCATTCTCGCCTAGGCGCCAACCAAAGCAAAGGCGCCCGCTCAGGAGGATTCGAATTGGCCAAAGGCCTACATTGGCGGCTTAATCCCATCCTTCTCGCCGTAAATGCGCAGTGCCGTCAGCGTGCCATCCGGATTCGGCTGGGCGACCGCGAAAACGTAGGCGCCGCGCTTGAACAGCGAACGATCGCCCGGCGCCGGCTTGACGACGGGCACGCCTTCCGGAACCAGTATCTGACGCGAGCCGCCCTTGTATTCAAGGGTCAGCTCCTGGCCATTATTGGCCTGCACCATCTTCGCCACATTGGCGTTGGTCATTGTCGAGCCGGGCTCCAGGTCCCAGGCGTAGTGGCCTTCGCCAGTCCCCCGGCCGGATTCCGGAAAGAGCAGGACTTCGCGCGCCACCAGCTTGCCATCCTTGTCGGTAACCGCCGCCGAACCGACGAAGTCCCCGGGCTTGATATCGGACAGCCGGATGGGCTGCGGATAGGCGATGGTGGTCTTGTCGGTCAGGCGTAGCCGGACATCTTCACCCTCACGCGTCTTGACCGAAAGAACGTCGCCGTCGAATGCAGCAACCGTACCGCGCACGCGCTGGGGTGTTTGCGCATTCACCTGGGCGCAGGCCAGCGCCAGAAAGACGGCAAACAACGACGTTGCAATTTTTTGCATGGCGTTTCTCCTCGGTTGGGTTGCACCTCGGCTGGTGCGCACGGGAGATAGAAGCGATAAGCGGCGCTTAGTTCCACCATGCCACCGCGTGCCCCTGACTGCAAAGCGTATGGCGTCACGCCAGCATCGAGATGCCGCACCAAAACGGGCGGTATCGTCGCTGCCGATGGCACCTGCATGGTGCGTTTTTGGCGAACTCTTCGGCATTCCAAGGCGATAGAGATGTTCCAGCGGCATTTGAATGTTGGCATGCTTTTCGCGTAGGACTCCACAAACGACTCTTGGATGGTCTTTGTGAGCGCGACTTATTTTTACGATGAAATGCATGCCGCCGGGGGCGGTGACCGCGAGCATTACGCGGCTTATGCCCGCTGGCTCGCCGAAACGCCGATCGAGCGTATTGCCGCCAAGCGGGCGGAGGCCGACGCCCTGTTTCACCGATTCGGCATTACCTTTGCGGTCTATGGCGAGGGCGATGGCGACAAGGAGCGCCTGATTCCCTTCGATGTCATTCCAAGGATCATCCCGCACGCCGAGTGGCGCCAGTTGGCCGACGGCCTTCGCCAACGGGTGGAAGCGCTCAATGCCTTTATCGGCGATATCTATCACCACCAGAAGATCCTCAAGGCCGGGCTCGTCCCCGAGGCGCAGGTGTTCCGCAACGGCCAGTACCGGCCGGAAATGCAGGATGTCGACGTTCCCGGCGGCATCTACGCGCACATTGCCGGCATCGACGTGGTGCGGGCGGGCGCCGGCGAGTTCTACGTACTCGAAGACAACCTGCGTGTGCCCTCCGGTGTCTCCTATATGCTCGAGGACCGGCGCATGATGATGCGGCTGTTTCCCGAACTGTTCGCCCGCAACAAAGTGGCCCCGGTCGAACACTATCCCGACCTCCTGCTCGATACGCTTCGCGGCGTTGCCCCGGTCGGTGTGGTTGATCCCACCGTCGTGGTATTAACGCCAGGCGCCAGCAACAGCGCCTATTTCGAGCACGCCTTCCTGTCGCAGCAAATGGGCGTGGAACTGGTGGAAGGGCAGGACTTGTTTGTCGAGGACGAGCAAGTATTCATGCGGACGACGCAAGGGCCGCAGCGGGTGGACGTGATCTATCGCCGAATCGACGACGATTACCTCGATCCCATCGCCTTTCGCCCGAACTCGATGCTTGGTGTGCCGGGCCTGCTTTCTGCTTATCGCGCCGGGCACGTCACGCTTTCGAATGCCATTGGCACCGGCGTTGCCGACGACAAGTCGATCTATCCCTACGTGCCGGACATGATTCGCTTTTACCTCTGCGAGGAGCCGATCCTCAACAATGTCCCGACCTGGCAGTGCCGCAAGCCGGAAGATCTCGCTTATGTTCTGGCGCATCTCCGGGAATTGGTGGTCAAGGAAGTCCATGGCGCCGGCGGCTACGGCATGTTGGTCGGCCCGGCCGCAAGTACGCTCGAGATCGAGCGCTTTCGGCACTTGCTCGAAGCTTGCCCCGAACGCTACATCGCCCAACCGACCCTGGCGCTTTCGACCTGCCCGACTTTCGTTGAAGCGGGGATCGCGCCGCGCCACATCGATTTGCGCCCGTTCGTTCTATCGGGCCGGGAAGTGCGGTTCGTGCCCGGTGGATTGACGCGGGTGGCGTTGAAGGAAGGTTCGCTGGTGGTCAATTCGTCGCAGGGCGGCGGAACCAAGGACACCTGGGTGCTGGAGGAATAACATGCTGTCGCGAACCGCCGATCATCTCTACTGGATGGCGCGCTACATGGAGCGCGCCGAGAATCTCGTCCGCATGCTCGATGCCAGCCATCGTTTTTCCTTGATGCCGCAGGTGGGCGCGGACCCGGTCGAACCTTGGGCATCGCTGCTGGACATCATGGGCATGAGCGAGGCCTTCCAGCGCCGTGGCGAACCGGTGACGCCGACCGAGGTTCTGGATTTCATGGTCTTCGAACCGGAGAATCCTTCGAGCATCTATAGCTGCCTGCACAGCGTTCGCGAAAGCGCGCATGCGGTGCGTGGCACCCTGACTTCGGAACTTTGGGAGGCGGCGAACGCCACCTGGCTGGTCATGCGCGACACGCCCCGCAGGGGGTGCCTCGACAATGGTCCGGGAGCGCTGCTCGATTGGGTGAAGGAACGCTCTCATCAGTCCCGTGGCGTAACGCTGGGCACCATGCTCAACGACGATGCCCTGCGCTTCATGCGCCTCGGAACCTTCCTCGAACGTGCCGACAACACGGCCCGCATTTTGGCCACCAAGTTTCGCATGTTGCCGCCGGATATGGCATTGGCGGCGCCGGCAACCGATTTCTATTCATGGAGTGCATTACTGCATTCGGTGTCGGCGTTTGAAATCTATCGCAAGGTTTATCGCGACCTGATTTCGCCAATGAAGGTCGCCGATCTCCTCGTTTTGCGGGTCGATATGCCGCGCTCGCTCGCGCGCTGCATCAAGGACGTCTACGACAACCTGCGGGTCGTTGCCAACCGCCATTCCGGCGAAACCGAACGCTACGCCGGCCAGCTCGATGCGGAATTGCGTTTCGCCCGTATCGAGGACGTTGCGGCCAATGGCCTGCCGAATTTTCTCGCGAGTTTCCTCGATCGCATCGGCGATCTTGGCAACCGCATCGCCGATGATTTCCTCGTTCCCATCGCCCGTTGACCCGGAGTTGTCATGCATTTGCACATCCACCACGCCACGCGCTACCGGTACGTCGAACCGGTTTCATACAGCATCCAGCACTTGCGGCTGACCCCGCGCCAGGAGGTGAGTCAGCGCACGGTCGGCTGGCGCCTGAGTGCTCCAGGCCGGCCGAGCACGCAGCAGGATGCGCATGGGAACCTGGTCCATACCTTGGCCTTGACGACGCCGCATAGCGAGATCGCACTCGTCGTCGATGGCGAGATCGACACCGTCGACGTGCCCATCCTTTTGCCGCGCGGCAGCGATATTTCGCCGTTGGCCTATCTCACCGATTCGCCTCTGGCGACTGCCGACGAGGCGCTGGCCGATTTCGCCTGCTCTGCGGCTGGCGAGGGCACGTCGCGCGAGCGGGCCATGCGCCTGATGGCGGCGGTGGGCGCCGCGGTCAAATACACCGTCGGGAGTACCGAGGTCAGCCATACGGCCAGCGAAGCGTTTATGCAGCGCAGTGGGGTCTGCCAGGACCAGGCGCATGTCTTCATCGCCGCCTGCCGCCTGCTCGGCATTCCCGCCCGCTATGTTTCCGGCTACCTGCTGACCGACGTTGAACACGTGGCGAGCCACGCCTGGGCGGATGTCTGGTTGGCAGAGGAGGAGGGCTGGCTGGCCTGCGACATCACCCATGACCGGCTCGCCTATGGGAATTTCTGCCGTCTTGCCGTGGGGCGCGATTATCTCGATGCCGGCCCCGTGCGTGGGACTCGCCGGGGCGGTAGCGGTGAGATCATGCAGGTCCAGGTTCTCGTCGCCGACTCGGCCGAGGCGATGCGACAAGCGCAGCTACAGGCTCAGCAGTGACCTCCTTTTGCGCCGGAAGGCGCGATAGGTTAGGCTCGGCCATCACCACGACATGGGTTGTTAAATGACGTATTGCGTAGGCATGCTGCTCGACGAGGGCATGGTTTTTCTCGCCGACTCGCGGACCAATGCGGGCGTGGATCAGATCGCCACTTTCCGCAAGGCCAGCATCTTTGCAAAGCCGGGCGAGCGGGTGATGGTTCTGATGAGTTCGGGCAATCTGGCGATTACGCAGAATCTGGTCGCCACCTTGCGCGAAGATATTGGCGCCGGAGATGAACGGCCGAGCATTTTCAACGCCCCGGATATGTTCGAAGCCGCGCGGCGGATTGGCGCGGCGCTCCGCGAATTGCATAAACGCGATGCCGAGCCGCTTAAGTCCTGCGGCATTGATTTCAATGCCGCGTTGATTTTTGGCGGCCAGATCGCCGGCGAGGCGCCGCGACTGTTCTACATCTACGCCGCCGGCAATTTCATCGAAGCGACAACCGAAACACCGTATTTCCAAATCGGAGAGGCGAAATACGGCAAGCCGATTATCGACCGGGTTCTTCGAACCTCGACCACGCTCGGCGAGGCGGCAAAGTGCGCGTTGATCTCGATGGATTCGACCATCCGCTCCAACTTGTCGGTGGGATTGCCGCTCGATCTGGTCGTTATCCGGCGCGATGCCTTGTCCATCGCCAGCCATCAATGGATCGATTCCAGCAACGACTACCTGAACATGCTGCAAAACCGTTGGGGCGAAGCGCTGCGCAAGGCTTTCAGCGAGTTGCCCGACCCGCCGTTCTGAAAACGACCGGCGGCTTGGCTTCAGGCCAGCAGCCCGCCCGAATAATGCAGTTCATACACCAGGGTTTCGCCGCAGGCGATCCTTTCCACGCCGTGAAAACGGCCAAGGTCGCCGTTGCTTGCGTTGGTGTAACGATAGGCCTCGTCGTCAAGCCGGGACGGCCCGCGAAACGGCTGTTCCTTGGGCAGTCGGCGCAGCGCGCTGCGAAGGAGGGCGTAGACCTTTCTCGCCTCGTCCATGTCCGCTCCCGATAGCGTTCCGCCGGCGTAGCTCATGGACCAGACCGGCGAGTCGCGGAAATAGACGATTTCCTGCCCGGCGAACACCAGGAAGCCGGCATAGATGTCGCGGTAAAAGAAATCTCCGGCGCGGTATTCGAGTTGCTTCGTTCCAGGAACCAGCGCGGATACCGAAGCCTCATCGCCGGCGGCCGCATAGGTGGCGCCCTTTGCGGCGACGAGGAACTCCTGGAGGCCCGTGGGGGAACAAGGCGAAGTCATGAAATCTCCTGGCAATGGACCTTAAGCGGCCTGATGACTTGCCCTACAGCTGACGTTCAACTGGATGCCGCCGGTCTGGACGACCTTTCGTACACCTACTTTAATGGAATTTCTTCAAGAAATATCACGTCCTTCGGAAGGAGAAATTCGACTTTTTGCTTCTTGTCTCGCGACTGAAAGAAAGACAAATACCAGGACGTTAAGTCGGCGTTGTATGGCAGCGAAGATGGCGGTGCGATACGGCAATTGAAGGACAGCATGTGTCTATTTTTCCGTTCCTCAGTTGATGCTGTAGGGAATGTCTTTCGTAATTCGTGAAGAGGTTGATCATCGCTGTCCGATACAGTGACCTCACCTTGCCATGTTCCTTTGTCCAGACCTTGATCTTGTCGAAGTAGAACTGTTCCTGAAAGCCTGATGCAACCCTCGTCCAGATCGCGAGTCAGTAATAGTTTGGGTTGTCCATAGCGGAAGTTTTGAAGAATGTCTTTCCGTTCCGTAAGAGGCAACGTTAGAAACAACGCACCAGGCACAAGGGACGCAAGCCTTAACCAAGTGACCGGATGCATCAAGAGATCGTATAAAGACACTCCGATGCATACCACGCCCAAAGCCAGGAAAAACAAAGCGGAGCCGACTGTCGTGCCGCAAGCGCGGATGGTCCATGAGTTCTGCGAAATCCACTGCTTAGCCACGTGATCGCCAATTCTACCTAGCCAGAATCTACCGTGGCGTACGGATCGTACAAGCAACCATAACAAAGATGCTGTCAGCAAGACGGCCGCGAAAGCTTCCCACCGAGGCGCCAGAAAACCTGCCAATATCGGACGGAACAAGATGACATCCTGAACCACCAGAGGGACAAGCAACAATACAAACGAAAATAGCGATACTAGTCGCGCCGAAAAATCCCTCTTTTGTTGCAGTATCCCGCGTTCCTTAGAGTTGGTTTTTACCCAAAGCCGGTCATCCTGATCAACATCCTTGCCCACCCAAAACACGGCCATGACCTGACCAAGACCAAAAGCCATTAATACGGCGGCAACGATAGTAAATAGTCCCCATGAATAGGCATCGCTTGTGTTTGGAAACACGCCCTTCTCAGCAATGCCCAAGGAAATATGGACGCTGCCAAAAATCAATAAACAACCGATTACTAGACCAAACAGCCCGAAAATTAGGCGAGCTATTTGCGTTAGTCCGCCAGTTATTTCCGCATCGCGCTGCGCCCAAGTTTTTGGGGGAGGTGACTGGAATGAAGAATCTTCGCTCGAACAGTGCGAGCAAATAGCAGATAAATCCGTCAGTGGATGGCCGCATTTTTCACAATTCGGTTGAGTCGATAGCTCTGCTCGCATTGTTCTATTTAACAGGACCCATTTGTTATGCGGAGCGCTTTCGTCAGGAACGCTTAAGATAAATTCTATTCATGTCGGAATTGTACATAAATGCCAATTGCGTGGAGGCAACGAACTTCCACAATTGCCCGAACCCGGAACAATCAAAGCGCCGACCGTCATGGACCCATCACCTTTTGTGTCGCACAACGCAGCACCAGTAACGGGCTGCAAAATGCGAATTTTCATGCCAAAGGCGTTTCGAGACAATAAAAAACGGCGACCGTTTGGGTCGCCGTTTTCCTTGGTGGCGTCGGATCAGCGCGTGATCGGTTTGTAGCGGATGCGTTTGGGCTTGGCACCTTCTTCGCCGAGGCGGCGCTTCTTGTCTTCCTCGTAGTCCTGATAGTTGCCGGCGTAGAAGGTCCATTGAGAATTACCTTCGGCCGCAAGGATGTGGGTACAGATGCGGTCGAGGAACCAGCGGTCGTGGGAAATCACCAAAGCGCAGCCCGCGAATTCGAGCAGGGCGTCTTCGAGAGCACGCAGGGTTTCGACGTCGAGGTCGTTGGAGGGCTCGTCGAGCAGGAGGACGTTGCCGCCGGTCATCAGGGTCTTGGCCAGGTGTAGCCGGCCGCGTTCGCCGCCGGAAAGATTGCCGACGTTTTTTCCCTGATCGCCGCCCTTGAAGTTGAAACGGCCGATGTAGGCGCGGCTGGGCATTTCGAATTTGCCGATCTGGATGATGTCGCGGCCTTCGGCCAGTTCCTC
>JAPUEC010000123.1 GCA_027492775.1 Rhodocyclaceae bacterium | reverse complement strand
AGCAGCCCCCATACCGAAGAACATCGGCACGATCTCGTCGGCTGCAAGGCGATCCAATTCCACGCCTATGCACCAGGAGGCGAGCGTAGTGACACTGAGCTTGATCGTTGGCGGCAATTCGCGGCGCAACAGGGCGACCAACGCAAAATAGCTGCTTCGCTGGCTTTCGAACGCTTCGAAATCGAGCTGCACCCGGCCGGAGGTCGAACGCCCGCTCGCCGCCTTCACTGCATCGATGATGGCTCGTATTTGCCTGACATCGAGAGTTGGAGGATTTGCGGGGTCCGATTGCACATGCACCACGGGAACAACGCGGACGCCTTCATCAAATTCGAGTTTGCGCATGCGATGACGGATCTGGATGGCATCGCCAGACAGGCTGAAATGGTCGAGCAGAAGGGCGACTTCAGTCACATGCCCGGGCGCTCCGCTGGAATGCCATATCCACGGGATATCCGCCCCTCGCGCATGCCCGGCAACAAGCAGGAAAGCGACAATCAGGTGCAAGCGGCTCATTGATGGGATTCCGGGAAATATTCCCGCAGATATGGAAGGTCGGAGCATGAAGGCACACATCGTGCCGCAATTCCAAGCGCATGACAACTCGTCGCTTTGGTATCGGCGCATACCATTCCCACCCAACGTCGGGTCGCGCTTGATCATTGTCGGAGCAGCCGATCGGCGCAGCCATCATCCAATATTGAACTCGCTCGCTGGCACACACTCATAGTTTGCATAAGGAATGACATTCGGGCGACCCCCGCTCGTCTCCAAAATGGTTGGTCAGCCCACCAGGCGACGCTAATCCCAATGACGAAAGAAGGAGAAAAAATTGGCAAAGCAGCCGCAAGTCCTCCGCGATCCCAGCGATCCGGACCCCGCCGAGACCCGCGACTGGCTGGAGGCCCTGCAAGGCGTCATCGCCAATGTCGGCCCGCAGCGCGCCCACTTCCTCATCGAGCAGTTGATCGGCTTGGCGCGGGAGGATGGCATCGACATTCCCTATTCGGCCAATACCGAATACATCAACACCATTCCCGCCGACCAGCAGCCGCGCTATCCCGGCAACCCGGATCTCGAACTTCGGGTGCATGGCTACGTGCGCTGGAACGCCATGGCGATGGTGGCGCGGGCCAACAAGGACAGCAACGTCGGCGGCCACATCGCCTCCTTCGCTTCCTCGGCGGCGCTTTACGACGTCGGCCTGATGCATTTCTGGCACATGCCTTCCGAGCAACATGGCGGCGATCTCATCTTCTTCCAGGGGCACGCGATACCTGGCATTTACGCCCGCGCTTTCCTGCTCGGTCGCTTCACCGAGGAGCAGCTCGACGGCTACCGGCGCGAGGTCGACGGCAAGGGCCTTTCTTCCTATCCGCATCCCTGGCTGATGCCGAATTTCTGGCAGTTCCCGACCGTGTCGATGGGCCTGGGGCCGCTCCAGGCCATCTACCAGGCACGCTTCATGAAATACATGCACACCCGCAAGTTCATCGACGCCGGCGAAGGGCGCGATGGGCGCAAGGTGTGGACCTTCGTCGGCGATGGCGAGGTGGACGAAGTGGAAACACTGGGCGCCATCGGCATGGCCGGGCGCGAGAAGCTCGACAACCTTATTTTCGTCGTCAATTGCAACCTGCAGCGCCTCGACGGGCCTGTGCGGGGCAACGGCAAGATCATCCAGGAGCTGGAGGCCGTCTTCCGCGGCGCCGGCTGGAATGTCATCAAGGTGGTCTGGGGCACGCAGTGGGACACGCTGCTCGCCCGCGACAAAAAGGGCATCCTCAAAAAACGCATGATGGAATGCGTGGATGGCGACTACCAGACCTTCAAGGCCACCAATGGCGCCTATGTCCGCGAGCACTTCTTCAACACGCCGGAACTGCAGGCGCTGGTTGCCGACTGGACCGATCAGGAAATCTGGCTGCTCAACCGGGGCGGCCACGATCTTTTCAAGATTTTCGCCGCCTACGACGCCGCCATCAGCCACACCGGCCAGCCGACGGTCATTCTCGCCAAGACCATCAAGGGCTACGGCATGGGTCAGGCCGGCGAGGCGATGAATATCAGCCACCAGCAGAAGAAAATGGGGCGCGACGCCATCGCCGCCTTCCGCGACCGCTTCAATCTGCCGGTGCCGGACGACCAGCTGGACAAGCTGCCCTACCTCAAATTCGCCGAGGGTTCGCTCGAACTCACCTACATGCGGGAGCACCGCCAGGCACTGGGCGGCTACCTGCCGCAACGTCGCGCCAAGACCCCGAAATCGCTGCCGGTGCCGCCGCTGGAAAGTTTCTCGGCGCTGCTGAAAGCCACCGCCGAAGGCCACGAGATCTCGACCACCATGGCCGCCGTCCGCATGCTCATCGCGCTGCTCAAGGATAAGGCCATCGGCCGCCACATCGTCCCCATCGTGCCCGATGAATCGCGCACCTTCGGCATGGAAGGCATGTTCCGCCAGTTCGGTATCTGGAACCAGCAGGGCCAGAACTACCAGCCGGAAGACCACGACCAGCTCATGTTCTACAAGGAGTCGAAGGACGGCCAGATTCTGCAGGAAGGCATCAACGAGGCCGGGGCGACCTGCGACTGGATTGCCGCCGGCACCGCCTATTCGACCCATGGCGTGCAGATGGTGCCCTTCTATCTGTTCTACTCCATGTTCGGCCTGCAACGCACCATGGACTTCATCTGGGCGGCGGCCGACCAGCGCACGCGCGGCTTCCTGCTCGGCGGCACCGCCGGCCGCACGACGCTGAATGGCGAGGGCCTGCAGCATGAGGACGGTCACAGCCACGTGCTGGCGAGCGTCATCCCGAATTGCGTCGCCTACGACCCGACCTTCTCCTATGAGATCGCCGTCATTCTCCACGATGGCCTGCGACGCATGGTGGCGGAGCAGGAGGACGTGTTCTATTACGTCACAATCATGAACGAGAACTACGAGCAGCCGGCGCTGCCGCAAGGTGCCGAGGCCGCCATTCTCAAGGGCATGTACGCCTTCCGCCAAGGTGCGGCCGGCAAGGCGGGAACGCCGCGAGTGCAACTACTCGGCTCCGGCACCATCTTCCGCGAAGTCATCGCCGCTGCCGATTTGCTGCGGAATGACTGGGGCGTCGAGGCCGATCTCTGGAGTTGTCCGAGCTTCACCGAGTTGGCGCGCGACGGCAACGACGCCGCCCGCTGGAACCTGCTCCATCCGCTGGAAGCGCCGCGCCGGACGCATGTCGCCGATTGCCTCGATAAAACGGAGGGGCCGATTATCGCCGCCACCGATTACGTGCGCCAATTCGCCGAGCAGATCCGGCCCTTCGTGCCGCGCCGTTACGTCACGCTCGGCACCGACGGGTTCGGGCGCTCCGATACGCGCGAGAAATTGCGCCACTTCTTCGAGGTGGACCGCTACTGGGTCACCTTGGCCGCGCTCAACGCGCTGGCTGACGAGGGGGTCATCGGCCGTGAGAAAGTGGCGGCCGCCATGGTCAAGTATGAAATCTCCGCCGACAAGCCTAACCCGCTAACGGTCTGACATTCGCGGCCCCCGGCGGCGATCCCGCCGGCTGCGGCCGCGCCAAAAAAGAAGAGGTGTAGTCATGAGCTCCATCATCGACGTCAAGGTCCCCGATATCGGCGATTTCAAGGACGTTCCCATCATCGAGGTACTGGTCGCGGTCGGCGACAGCATCGCGCTCGAAGCGCCGGTCGTGACGCTCGAATCCGACAAGGCCACCATCGACGTGCCGGCCAGCGCCGCCGGCATCGTCCGCGAAATCGCAGTCAAGGTCGGCGACAAGGTGAGCGAGGGTGCGCTGCTCATCCGCGTCGAGGCCGAGGCCGCCGCTCCTGCCGCCGAACCGCAACCACTCACCAAGGCCGCAAGCGACTTCGAAACGCCGACACCGCCGGCTCAGGCGGCGCCCGTGCCGGCAACGACGCCTCCGCCACCGCAACAGGAACCGGCGCTCCACCCGCACGCCACGCCCTCGGTGCGCGCCTATGCCCGCGAACTTGGCGTCGATATCGCCGAGGTACGCCCGAGCGGGCCCAAGAACCGAATCCTGCGCGAGGATGTCAGCGCCCACGTCAAGGCGGCGCTGAGCGGCGAGGGGGCGCGACCGGCAACGACATCCTCGGGCGGCGGGCTCGACCTGCTGCCCTGGCCCAAGGTCGATTTCGCCAAGTTCGGGCCGGTCGAAGTCGAGCCGCTGTCCCGCATCGGCAAAATTTCCGCCCAGAACCTCGCCCGTAACTGGGTGATGATCCCGGCGGTGACTTATCACGAGGAGGCCGACATCACCGATATCGAGGCCTTCCGCTCCCAGATCAACCACGAGGGCACCCGGAGCGACCAGAAGCTGACCTTGCTCTCCTTCCTGATCAAGGCCTCGGTTAAGGCGCTGCAGAAATACCCGCGCTTCAACGCCTCGCTCGACGGCGACAACCTGGTGCTGAAGAAATACTTCCACATCGCCTTTGCGGCCGACACGCCCAACGGCCTGGTGGTGCCGGTGATCCGCGACGCCGACCAGAAGACGGTGCTGGAAATCGCCCGCGAGGCCGGCGAACTCTCGCGCGCGGCCCGGGACGGCAAATTGAAACCCGCCGACATGCAGGGCGCCTGCTTCACCATCTCTTCGCTCGGCGGCATCGGCGGCACCGGCTTCTCGCCCATCATCAACGCCCCGGAAGTCGCCATCCTCGGCGTCAACAAGGCAGTGATGAAGCCGGTGTGGGACGGCCATGCCTTCGTGCCGCGGCGCATCCTGCCGATGTCGCTCACCGCCGACCACCGCGTCATCGACGGCGCCCTGGCGACGCGCTTCAACGTCTATCTGGCGCAACTGCTGGCGGATTTCCGCCGCGTGACGCTGTAAGGAGCGCGCCATGAGCCAACTGACGGAAGTGAAAGTGCCGGACATCGGCGACTTCAAGGAAGTGCCCATCATCGAAGTGCTGGTCAAGCCCGGCGACGCCATCAACGCCGAGGACGCCATCGTCACCCTGGAATCGGAAAAGGCCACGCTCGACGTGCCCTCGCCGTCAACCGGCGTGGTCAAGACGGTGCTGGTCAAAGCTGGCGATCGGGTGAGCCAGGGCTCGCCGCTGGTCATGCTCGAAGCCTCCCCGGCCGAGCCGGCCGCCGCGCCGCAAGCGCCGCGCGCCGATGCCAATGTTGGGTCGCCAACGCCTGCGTCGGCCCAAACCGCCGCTGCCGCCCCCACTCCGCCGCCGCAAACCACCGCCACGCCAACGAAGCCCGCCTCCGTGCCGGCGGACACCTACACCGGCAAGGTCGACATCGAATGCGAACTGCTGGTGCTCGGTGCCGGTCCCGGTGGCTATTCGGCGGCCTTCCGCGCCGCCGACCTCGGTCTCCAAACCGTGCTGGTCGAGCGCTATGCAAAACTCGGCGGCGTCTGCCTCAATGTCGGCTGCATTCCTTCCAAGGCGCTGCTGCATATCGCCGCCGTGGTCGAGGAAGCGCGCGCCATGGCCGACCACGGCATCGCCTTCGGCCCGCCGCAAATCGACCTCGACCGCCTGCGCGCCCACAAGGACCAGGTGGTCGGCAAGCTCACCGGCGGCCTCGCCGGCATGGCCAAGGCGCGCAAGGTCGAGGTGGCGAACGGCGCCGGCAAGTTTCTCGACGCCCGCCATCTCGAAGTTTCCGGCGACGGCGGACAGCGGGTGATCAAGTTTGCCGAGGCCATCATCGCCGCCGGCTCGCAACCGGTGAAGCTGCCTTTCCTGCCGGACGATCCGCGCATCGTCGATTCGACCGGTGCCCTTGAATTGCCGGCGATTCCGCCGCGCATGCTGATCATCGGCGGCGGCATCATCGGCCTGGAAATGGCGACCGTCTATGCCGCCCTCGGTTCACGCATTACCGTCGTCGAACTCGGCCCCGGTCTCATGCCAGGCACCGACCGCGATCTGGTCAAAGTCTGGGAGAAGCGCAATGCGCCGCGCTTCGAGCGCATCCTGCTCGGCACCGGCGTCACCGCCGCCGAAGCGAAGCCGGAGGGCATTGAGGTCACTTATGGCAATGGCGAGAAGGCGAGTTTCGACTTGGTGCTGGTCGCCGTTGGCCGCACGCCTAACGGCAAGAAGATCGACGCCGACAAGGCCGGCGTGAATGTCGATGAGCGCGGCTTCATCGCCGTGGACAAGCAAATGCGCACCAATGTCCCGCACATCCTCGCCATCGGCGACCTGGTCGGCCAGCCCATGCTGGCGCACAAGGCGGTGCATGAGGGCCATGTCGCGGCGGAAGTCGCCGCCGGCACATTGCAGAACAAGCCCGAACTGGCGCGGGCCGCCTTCGACGCCCTGCAGATTCCCAGCGTCGCCTACACCGACCCGGAAATCGCCTGGGCCGGCAAGACCGAGGAGCAGTTGAAGGCGGAAGGCATCGCCTTCGAGAAGGCCGTCTTCCCCTGGGCCGCTTCCGGCCGCGCTATCGCCAACGGGCGCGACGAGGGCTTCACCAAGCTGTTGTTCGCCCCCGACCATGGCCGCATCCTCGGCGGTGCCATCGTCGGCACCTCGGCCGGCGATCTCATTGGCGAAGTATGTTTGGCCATTGAGATGGGTGCCGATGCGGTGGATATCGGCAAGACCATTCATCCACACCCGACGCTGTCGGAATCGATCGGCATGGCGGCGGAAGTGGCGCACGGCAGTTGCACCGACTTGCCGCCGGTGCGCAGGAAAAGCGCGGCGCCCTGAACCCTGACAGCCGTCGATTTCAACACCCTCGCGTAGGCTTTGAAACGACGGCTTCATGGGCGCGCCGAGTGCGTTGGTGATTTTCGAACTCAGTAACGGCGCCGATATGCTATTTCGATCCCGGCGCCAAAGCCGAAGCCGGAGGTCTGAGGCCGCGAATCTTGCGGCAATCCGCATGCGATAGAGCGTCACTCGCCTCCGAGGCGTCCTACCCCTCCAAAGCCCGTGGCGCGCGGGTCGGCTCTACCGCGGAAAGCGGCCTGGGATGCCAGAATCCGGAAACATCGGCCCTTTCCGGCGGTCATACAACAGCCGGCGGATATCCCGGGCGAACCACCGGCGATGGACTTGTGCTTTCGACCGACAAGTCACTTCCCGCATGGTTGAACGGGGTTTCAATTGCGTTTCGGGATAACGTCGGCAGGAGGCCGCGCATCATGACGTCTCAGTCACGTCGGCGTTTCATTTTCAGCGCGACCCTGGGTTACGCCGTTCTCGCTTCGGTCTGGATATTCTTCTCCGACCATCTGCTCGCCGCCTTTACCAGCCTCGATACGGTGGTCGAACTGTCGACAGCCAAGGGAATGGTTTTTGTCGCCTTGACCACCGCCCTGCTCTATCTCGCCCTCAGCGTCGTCGCGGACAAGGCGCCCGACGGCGAATCGTCCCAACTCGCGGCAAAATCGGCCCTACCGTTCCGCACACCACCGTCGGCCGTCTATGTCTTCGCCATCCTCGCCAGCTTGGCGATGCTATGGATGCGCAGCAAGATCGGCAGTTACGCCGGCGGTCAGCCAGTGCTAATCCTGCTCATGCTGCCCATCGGCCTCAGCGCCCTGCTCGGCGGCCTCGGCCCCGGCCTGGTTGCAACGCTGATCAGTGCCTCGGGCCTCGCCTACCTGAATACGCAACCGGGGGACGCCTTCAACCTTTCCGATCCCTTGCGGCTACTGCAGTGGGGCACGCTGGTTGTTAATGGAACGCTGCTGAGCATGCTAAGCGAGGCCTTGCATCGCGCTTACCGTCGCTCCACCAAGCAGCAGCAGCGTCTGGAAGCAATCACCACCGATCTCAGCGACAGCGAACAGCATCTGCACATGGCCCTCGATGCCGCCCGCGCCGGAACCTGGGAATGGTGGCTGGCGACGAACGAAAACTATTGGTCCGACGAAATCTGGGAGCTTTACGGTCTTGCGCCGCAAGAGGTCCCGCCGAGCCAGGAGTCCTGGCGGAAAACCGTGCATCCGGAGGACCTGCAAAAGGCGGAGGCTATTCTCCAGGCGGCAACGACGCAGGGGCGCGAATTCGAAATCGAGTGGCGCGTCAAGCAACCGGATCACATGCCTGGTCGCTGGCTCATGGCGCGCGGCCGACCGATCCGCGAACCCGACGGGAGGGTCTCGCGCTATCTGGGCATCGTCATCGACATCTCCAGCCGCAAGCGGGCGGAACTGGCGATGCAGGAAACCGAATCGATCCTCAAGGAAGCGCAGCGCCTCGCCGGAATCGGCAACTGGCGCTGGGACTTGCATACGAAGGCCCTCTCTTGGTCCGAAGAAATGTATCTCCTCTTCGGCCACGACCCGACCTTGCCCCCCCTGGATTACACGGCCATCGAGCAACGCTTTTCCCCTGAAAGCTGGGCGCAACTTTCCGCCGCCGTGGAAAACACCATGGCCACCGGGCTTCCCTATGAGTGCGATGCCGAGGTCGTCCGGCCGGACGGCAGTCGAAGCTGGGTGCTCAGCCGCGGCCAGGCGACGAGGGATGGGAGCGGTGCCGTGGTGGCACTGCATGGCACGGTCCAGGACATTACCGAGCGCAAGCGCATCACCGAGGAACTCAAGAAACACCGCGACCATCTCGAGGAGCTGGTGGCCCAGCGCACCGCCGCCCTGCATCAGGCGAACCGCGAACTGGCGGCGCGGGCCGAGGAGGTCGCCGATCTCTACCATCACGCGCCTTGCGGCTACCATTGCGTGGATGGCGACGGCCGGATCGTCAGCATCAACGATACCGAACTCGTCTGGCTCGGCTATGCGCGCGAGGAAGTCCTCAATGTGCATATCGAGCGGATCATGGCCCCCCACAGCGTGCCGGTATTCCATGAAAATTTCGAGAAGTTCAAGCTGACTGGCCACATCGACGGCCTCGAATTCGACTTCCTGCGCAAGGACGGAACCCTGCTGCCGGTGCTGCTGAGCGCGACCGCGGTATACAACGCCGAAGGCCGCTTTGTGCAGAGCCGCACCACCGCGGTCGACATCACCGAACGCAAGCAGGCCGAGGAAAAATTGCGCGTGGCGGCGGTTGCATTCCAATCGCGCGACGGCATGGTGGTGACCGACAGTCACGGCGTCATCCTCCAAGTGAACCGTTCCTTCAGCGAAGTGACCGGCTACAGCGCCGAGGAGGCGATCGGAAAGACGCTATCCTTGATACGCTCTGGACGGCACGACGCCAGTTTCTACCGCACCATGTGGGAGGCCATCCGACGGGAGGGCTTCTGGCAGGGCAAGATCTGGAACCGGCGCAAGGACGGCGGCGTTTACCCGGAATGGCTGTCGATTTCGGCCATCCGCGATTCGAACGGCCAGACCACGCATTATTTCGGCGAATTCGCCGACATCAGCGAGCCGCGCGAAGCCGAGCGCAAGATTTTGGAACTCGCCTTCTACGACCCACTGACCGGCCTGCCCAACCGCCGCCTGCTGCTCGACCGGCTGCACCAGGCGGTGCACGGCAGCGTCCGCAACAATTGCTTTGGCGCGTTGCTGCTGCTCGATCTGGATCATTTCAAGACCCTCAACGACACCCGCGGTCATGACACCGGCGACCATCTGCTGATCGAGGTGGCGCAGCGCTTGCGCGAGGTGTTGCGCGACACCGATACCGCGGCTCGCCTCGGCGGCGACGAATTCGTCGTCCTGCTCGAAAACATGGGCGGCGACGACGTACTGGCGGCCAACACCGCCGAAGCGATCGCCGACAAGATTCGCAGCTCGCTGCGCCAGCCGTTCATGCTCGAAGACCTGGCGAGCCATATCGGCGCCAGCATCGGCATCACCCTGTTCCACAAATCCACTGAAAGCGTCGAAAACCTTTTGAAGCAGGCCGATTTGGCGCTTTATCAGGCCAAGGACGCCGGCCGCGACACCATCCGTTTCTACAGTCCCGAGATGCAGGCCGCGGTCGATGCGCGGGCGGCGCTCGAAGCGGGATTGCGGCGGGCTTTGGCCGATCAGGAATTGGTTCTTTTCTACCAGCCCCAAGTGGATTCGGATGGCCGCCTGATCGGCGCCGAAGCGCTGTTGCGCTGGCGCCTCCCGGACGGCAAGATGATCTCCCCGGCCGAGTTCATCCCGGTCGCCGAGGCGAGCGGGCTGATCGTTCCCATCGGCGGATGGGTGCTCGTCACCGCCTGCCGGCAAATCGCCGCCTGGGCCGAGTCGCCGGAGACCCGCGACTTGCGGATCGCGGTCAATATCAGCGCCGAGCAGTTTCGACAGCCGGATTTCGTCGCCCAGGTCGGCGCAGCGTTATCGGCCAGCGGCGCCGATCCGACCCGGCTCAAGCTGGAATTGACCGAAAGCTCGCTGATCGAGAACATGGAATCGGTCATCCTCACCATGCATACGCTGCGGGCGCGAGGCATCGGTTTCTCGATGGACGACTTCGGCACCGGCTATTCTTCTCTCGCCAATCTCAAGCGGCTACCCCTCGAACAGCTCAAGATCGACCAAAGCTTCGTGCGCGACATCCCCGCCGATCCGGACGACTGCGCCATCGCCCACGCCATCATCGCCCTCGGCCAGAGCCTTCACCTGCACGTGATCGCCGAGGGCGTCGAGACCGAAGCCCAGCGCGATTTCCTTTCGAAGCACGGCTGCCGCGCCTATCAGGGCTATTTGTACGGGCATCCCGGGCCGGCAGATGCCGTTTCAGCTTTCACCGTCCCCAGCGCGGTGGGGCATGCCTGAGCTTTTGCGGGCGTCGCCATGATGTGTTCATCATGGTTACAATGATGGTCCGAATTGCGGGGGACCAGCGGCATGGCATCCGATTCACCACTTCCAGTCGAAGAATGGTTGCGATTGCAGGGGCTGGGACAATATGCGGCGCTGTTCGCGGAAAACGCCATCGACCCGGACATCCTGCCCACGCTCACCGAAAGCGACTTGCGCAGTATCGGCCTGCCGCTCGGCCATGCCCGAAAACTGGCGATCGCGGCCGCCAAGCTGAATGGGGCGGAAGCGCCCTCCCCACCGCCGGAGGCCGCGCCGACGCCCGCCGTCGAGCCCGAGCGCCGACAGTTGACGGTGATGTTCTGCGATCTGGTCGGCTCGACCGCGCTCTCCTCCCGCCTCGATCCGGAAGACCTGCGCACCATCATCCAGCGCTATCAGAAAACCTGCGGCGACGTCGTCGCCCGCTACGGCGGCTTCCTCGCGCAGTACCTCGGGGATGGCATCCTCGTCTATTTCGGCTATCCCCAGGCGCAGGAAGATGCGGCGGAACGGGCGGTACGCACCGGTCTTGAAATCATCGCCGCCATCAATCAACTGGAAGTGCCCACCGCGGCGAAAATCGAGGTCCGCATCGGCGTCGCCACCGGTCTGGCGGTGGTCGGCGATCTTATCGGCCGTGGCGCCTCGGCCCAGGCGGCCGTGATCGGTCAGACCCCAAACCTCGCCGCGCGCATCCAGGCGCTCGCCGAGCCGGGCTGCATGACCATCGCCGAATCGACGCGCAAGCTCGTCGGCAATCTTTTCGAATACCGCGATCTCGGCCTGCAGCATCTCAAGGGCATCGACGGCGAAGTTGGGGTGCTGCAGGTCCTGGGCGAACGCCAGAACGCGGCGCGCTTCGAGTCGATCCGCTCCACCGGGGGCGACTGCGTCGGCCGCCAGCGGGAAGTGGATTTTCTGCTGGAGAAATGGCAGTCCACTGTCGCCGGAACCGGACAGATCGTGCTTGCCTGGGGCGAGGCCGGCATCGGCAAATCCCGGCTGCTGCGGCAACTCAACCAGCAGCTCGACGGCGAATCACTCATCCGCATCAATGTCCAATGTTCGCCGCAGCACTTGTTGAGCCCGCTCTACCCCATCATCAGCTCCAATCAACGCTTCATGGGCTTCAAGCCGGATGAGAGCGTCGATGAAAAACTCGACAAGATCGAAAACCTGCTCGCTGTGGGCAATCAGGGGGACAAGGCGCCGTTGCTCGCCGCCATGATGTCGGTGCCCGCC
>JAPUEC010000122.1 GCA_027492775.1 Rhodocyclaceae bacterium | reverse complement strand
TCGTTTCAACGCATTTTTGCATCTGGCTTGTGCCTATATCTGGCTACTGTGAACACACCCTAGGGGCCGTAAAAAAGGGCGCCTGCCCGGCGCCCTTTTTTTATCCTGAAGGCAGTGCTTACTTTTGCGCTGGCGCCTGCTGGCCTCTAAGGGCGCTGTCGATGCGGCGGGTTTCCGCTTCGGGTACCACTTGCATCACATTGACCACCTTGCGCACGCCGTCGGTGGTGCGGGCGACCTGAATTGCCGCCTTGGCTTCGTTCTCATTGACGATACCCAGCAGATAAACGACGCCGGCTTCGGTCACCACCTTGACGTGATTGGGCGCGAACTGGTTGGCGTCGATGAAGCGGGTCTTCACCTTGGAGGTGATGAAGGTGTCCGAGCTGCGCGAGGTCAGCGAAGCCGTGCCGGCCACCGCCAGTTCGTTGTAGATGCCGGCCACGTTTTCCACCTTGCTGGCGATGTCGCCCGCCGTTTCGCGCGCCTGCTCGTTCGGCACTTCACCGGTGAGCAGCACCTTGCGGTCGTAGCTGGTGACATTGAGATGGATCTTGTCCCCGAGCTTTTCCTTGACTCGGCTCGACACCTTCCACTCGATCGATTCGTCCTCGGCCTGCGCGCCGACGGTGCGGCGATCGGTCGCCGCCAGGACGCCGACGGCGACGCCGGTGGCAATCACGGGAAAGCAGCCCTGCAATGCGGGTAAGGCCAGGGCAAGCAAGGCGGCGGTCAAGAGGGGCTTGGCGGATTTCATTCTTCAACTCCCAAAAGAAGGCTGTCGATGCCATCGCATAGGCAATGGATGATCAGCAGGTGGGTTTCCTGGATGCGCGCCGTGCGGTCGACCGGCACGCAGAGATGAATGTCGTCGTCGCACACGATCTCGGCGATTCTGCCGCCGTTGCGCCCGGTCAGGGCGACGACTCGGAGCCCCGCCTCATGGGCGGCGGCGATCGCCTCGACGACGTTTTCGGAATTACCCGAGGTCGAGATCGCCAGCAGCACGTCGCCAGTGTTTCCCAGCGCCTGCACCTGGCGAGCGAAAATCTGGTTGAAGGCGTAATCGTTGCCGACGGCGGTGAGGATCGAGGTGTCGGTGGTCAGCGCCACGGCGGCGAGGCCCTGGCGCTCCGCTTCATAGCGCCCGACCAGTTCTGCGGCGAAGTGCTGCGCGTCGGCGGCCGAGCCGCCATTGCCGCAGGCGAGAATCTTGCCGCCGTTGAGCAGGCTGGCGGTGATGGTTTCGATAGCCGCGGCGATCGGCGCCGCCAGCATTTCGACGGTGTTGAGCTTGGTCTGGGCGCTGTCTTCGAAGTTCTTGGTGACGCGGGCGATCAAATCCATTGAATATCCGTGAGTTGCGGTAAAAAGGCAGCGCTATTCTAACTCGGAAGCGTTTCCGGCCTAAATTTCACTCCTCAAGCGCGAGGAAAACCTCGAATTCGACTCGGCGCCAGGGGTCGGGGTGGTCGGTCAAGCGCGAAATGCGCGCCGAAAGGCGTTCTCCTGCGTCCATCGCCGCCGCCACCGCCCGGTTTTCCGCCCGGGGTACGTAGCCCAGCTTGCGGCCGCGCCACTCGACCCGGATCGCCTTGGCATCGTGCCGGTTCTCCGGTTCGCGCGTCAGTGTGAGTGCATCTCCGACCTTCATTTCCCGCCAGAGTTCGCCGGCGGCATAGTATTGGCTCCCCGCCAGCGGCGAGGATTGCACCAGCAAATGCGGCGTGCCGGCCCACGCCGCCTGGGCGGCAAGCCAGAGGCTAAGCGTCAGCGTCAAACGCATTGCGGATCCATTCGATCGCCGACGCCTCCAGCCGGTCGAGCAGGACGCAATCGAAGCGGCAATCCGTCGCCGGGCGTCCCATCAGGTAATGGCGGGAGGCAAGCACGATCCGGCGCCGCTTGGTCGCCGTGATGCTGGCGGCGGCGCCGCCATAATCCTGACGGGTGCGCAAGCGCACTTCGACGAACACCAATGTCTTCCCATCGCGGCAGATCAGGTCGATTTCACCGCCGCGGATGCGAAAGTTGCGCGCCATCACCTTCAAGCCATTGCGCATCAAAAGATCGGCCGCCAGAACCTCTGCCGCCCGGCCGCTGGCCTGTCGTTGCATGGTATCTTTCGCACCTTGCTGCATAGGAATCACGATGACAGAAGAATTGCCAGCATTGTATGTCGTTCCCACGCCGCTCGGGAATCTCGCGGACATGACCCAGCGCGCGGTCGAGACCTTGCGGTCAGTGTCCTGGGTTGCGGCCGAGGATACGCGTCATACCGGGCCGCTGCTGAAGCACCTCGGCGTCGAGGCGCGCCTCCTGCCGGCGCATCAGCACAACGAGCACGAAGCGGCGGCGAAAATCATCGCGCATCTGGCCGCCGGAGAATCGGTGGCGCTGGTTTCCGACGCCGGGACGCCGGGAATCTCCGATCCCGGTGCGCGCATCGTCGCCGATGTCCGCGCCGCCGGGTTCCGCGTTGTGCCCCTTCCCGGCGCCTGTGCCGCGACGGTGGCGCTTTCCGCCGCAGGGCTGGATGATCCGCATTTCCTCTTTTATGGGTTCCTGCCCGCCAAGGCGGCGCAGCGCCAAAAGGCGATCGCGGCCCTCGCCGCCACTTCCGCCGCGCTAGTGTTCTACGAAGCGCCGCATCGCATCATCGAAACGGTGCGCGACCTGGCCTCGGGGCTGGGCGGCACTCGAACGCTGGTTTTTGCGCGCGAGCTGACCAAACTCTTCGAGCAGATCCATTCCTGTCCACTGGCCGAAGCGGAATCGTGGCTGGCGGCCGACCCCAATCACCAGAAAGGTGAATTCGTCCTGGTGGTTTCCGGCGCTCCGGCATTGGCGGACGATGTGGAGTCGGAGCGCATACTCGGGCTTTTGCTGGCCGATGGATTGCCGGTCAAACAGGCGGCCAAGCTCACGGCGGCGATCACCGGCGCGGCGAAAAACGACCTTTACCAAAAAGCATTGGCGTTGAAGGAGCGCTAGGGCGTGATCAGATTCAGGCGAGGGTTGCGCGAAGGGCTGGCGGAGCGATGGGAGGCGCGGCGCATGCGCTGTAATCGCATGTCCGTCTCGGCTTTCATGCTTTGCCTGCTGGCCGCTTCGCCCATGGCTGTCGCCGAGGAGGAATGGAAGCTCTTCGCGCAAGTGCAGGGCGATCTTGCCGCGCTCGATCTTGCCAGCATCGAGCGGGCCGACAATCTCTTTTTCGTCGAATACCGGCTTGCCCTGGCCAATGCCACCGAAGCGCGTTTCGGCCAGGGCAGTGTTTCGGAACTGAGGAAGAAGCTGGCGCTATCCTGCGGCCAGCCCCGGGTGGCGGTCGTCGACGTGCGCGAGATCGACGCTGACGGCGGCCTGGTCGGCCGAGGCAGCGTTCCGCGCGAACAATGGAAGTTCTTCGAACCCGCCGCCGGCGGCATGGAATGGCGGGTGCGCCAATTGGTCTGCCGCACCTATACCGAGCGGGCGAGGAATGTCGACGCAGTGCCGCCGGGTGGACGTCCAACCGCTGCTCCCGTCAACGGCGAACTTGTTCTGCGTCCCGCCAAAGCGCTCGACGTCAAGCAAGCGCCGCAGTAATCCGCCGCATTTCTCTATCGCCCGAAACGTTGGCGCGACGCAGTTGCATGCGTCGCGCCAGGTTCCGTCAGGCGGCGTGACGCTTCTTGTTGCTACCCGAATGACTGCCGGCGTTGCGATTCTGCTGATCTTGGCTGGATTGGCGCCGATCCGGAAAGTTGATGACCTGGGAGGTCTTGCGCCGCTCGGAGAACTCGCGGTCGGCCTGCTCCAATTCGGCCTGGGCGATTGCGGCGGCGGTGGTGGCGGAATTGCCGGTGAGGCGGTTGATCTCGGTCATCGTCCGCGCCGCGACCTCGAAGCTATGCCGCATTAATTCGGCGTGCCGCTGCATCTGCGCCTGACAGACGCTGGTCCACTGCGCCAGGAAGCTGGACAGATTGGCGGTGTTCTGCAGGAAGGTCCTCATGTGCTCGGTGTTCTCGGTCAAGGCCTGCTGGGCAGCTTCTATGTGCAACATGTACAGCTGACGACCGGCATCGGTCACCTGTCCGGTGATGGCGCGGGTCGTCTGGATATTCTCGCGGGCGGCGCCCAGGGTGCGTGAGTCGGGGGAGGTTTGAGTCGAGTCCATATTTTTCTCCTGCAAAAGCAGCGCCGAACGGGCACATCGTCCGTCGCGGCATGATGGTAAAGCCAAAGGCGGAAAGCGGCCGGGGATGCCGCTTTCCAGTGTGCTCCGCGCGAGACGTCGGCGCCTGAACGCGAAGCCCTCGGTCGACTCCGCAAGAACCGTCGAGTTCCCCGCTTTACGGCGCGGGATAAGGCTTTCAGTGAGAATGGCGGCAGTAGGTCTCGCGCACCAGGGTGGCGACCACGAAGGCCATGAGGACAAAGGCCGACATCGCGGCGAATCCGTACTGGTAGTTGGCGGTCGAATAGAGGCGAACGCCGTCGACCAGGCGCCCATCCCAGCCGTAGTCCATGATGCCGCCCACCAGCGGCTGAAGGATGGCAGCGCCGAGGAAGGTGCCGGTATTGACCACGCCGGTTGCCATGCCCGAGAGCGCGGGCGAATTGACTTCCTTGGTGGTGGTGAGGGTGATGGTGTAGCCGGTGGCGAAGAAGCCGATGAGAAGGTAGAGCGAGAGACTGAGCCAGGTGGGCAGCGGCAGGGCCATCTGCACCGGCGCCCAGCAGGCGACGAACCCGAAGAGATAGCCGAACATCGGCGGCCGGCGCTTGCCGAGCCGGTCCGAGATGAATCCGAGTAACATCGAACCCATGGCGAAGCCGAGCAGGAGCACCGAGCCATGATGGGCGGCGGCGCTGCGTTCGAAACCCTGAACGTCGCGCAGGAAGGGCACTGCCCAGAGGCCGGCGAAAGTGAAGAAAAAGCCGCCCAGGCCCATGCTGACGAAGAACCCGGGCCAGGTGGCGGGGTTCTTCAAGACTTCGACCAGGCCCTGGCGCCAGTTGCCGGCATAGGCGGCATGGGCCGGGCGGCCTTCCAGTTCACGCATCGAGGGAAGGCCGACGTCACGCGGCTTGTCGCGGACGATGAACCAGACCAGCAGCCCGAGCAGCGCCGATGCGGCCGCCAGCACCAGCATGATGCTGCGCCACGAGGCGAATTCGAGGCCCCAGGAGAGCGGCGTCGCGGCAGTCAAGCCGCCGAGGTTGCCGAGGAGGATGGTGAGACCGGTGATGGTGGCGAACTGGTGCTCATAGAACCAGTGCGAGACGAGCTTGAGGATGGCGATGAAGATGAGCGAGGCGCCGATGCCGATGAGGAAACGGCCCGCGCCGGCGATCCACAGGCTGTCGGCCAGCCCGAAGGCGAGCGCCCCCAGCGCCGCCAGCATGGCGCCGAAAGTGACGCTGCGCCGGGGGCCCCAGATATCGGCGAGCACCCCGGCCGGGATTTGCATCATGGTGTAGGCGTAAAAATAGGAGGCCGCCAGCACGCCCAGCGCCGCGCCGCTGGTGTGGAAAGCGGTTTGCAGGTCGCCGGAAAGCACGGCGGGCGCCATGCGATGGAAATAGCCGAGCATGTAGGCGGCAATGAGGAGGCTGAAGCTCGTCCAGCGCAAGCGGCTGGCGCGGCGGCGCTGCTCGTCCGAAAGCATGGGTCCGGCGGCCGGCTTGCGGGCGGGGTTGATGGGCATCAGTGGGTCCTCGGCAGGCAAATGTCGATCTGAACGCCGCCTTCGGCTGGCAGCACCACGGCCGCCCGCGGCGCATCGGCGACGGTAGCGAAGCTGAAGGGCGCCCCCGCGCCGAAATCGACGCTCTCGAGCGGAACGCGCGAAAGGTTGGTGACCAGGATGCCGGATTGCTGGTCGGAGACGTGGAATTCCCCCATCGCCGCCAGCCCTTCACGCTGCCGGATGGCGGCGAAGACGTCATAGGCGGTCCGCGCATAATCCTCCGTCACCTTATCGACGGTCGCGCGGACGAGGGCGGCCAACTCGCCGAGGCTAGCGCCGATGAAGCGCTCGTAGTTCATATGGGCGCCGGCAAGGCAAATGCCGTTGCCGAAATGGCGCGGCGAAACCCAATGCGGAAAGCGCCGGACATCGAAAGGCAGGCAGAAACTCGCCCTGGCCGGAATTTCCGATCCTTGCCAGGCGGGAACATACTTTTTCCAGAGCCAGGCGGTGAGAACGTCGTTCCGGGAAAGGCGGCAGACGGTCTGGGCCGAGGCCTCCGCCACCAGCCCGGCGATTTCGGCCTCGCCGAGGTGGATATGCTGCCAGGCGACGGCGCTCTGCGGAATGTCCAGCCGTGGCGCGCCGCGCGCGAAGCCGGTGAGATCGATGGTTTCGGCGCTGGAGAGCCGCTTATCGAGTACGAAGCGGCGGGCTTGATACCAGCCGCGATCCAGGTTTGGCGCCGACAGCGGCTCCCGGCGGAAAGCCTTGGCCAGTTCGGCGAGGAAATAAAAGCAACTGAAGCCATCCGCCACGACATGCGAGAAGCTGATTCCCAGCGCCGTGCCATCGGCCGTTTCCGTCAGCCGGATGCGGCAGAGCGGCTCGCCTTCGCGGGTCTGGATCGAGTCGATGCAAGCATGCGCGGGAATTTCCCCGGCGCGCCTGGCGCCCAGGTCGGCGGTTGTGAATTCAGGTCCCTCCGCATGCTGGGCGAGGGCATATTCCGTGGGCGAGGTTTTTTCGAGCCGGCAACCGGCGGAATAAAAGTCCGGCAGAATCTGCGCCAAGGCGGCGCGCAAACGGTCGGCATCGATGCGGTAGCGGTAGTGGAAGACGAAGCCGACCGGATAGGCGCTGCTGCCGGTAAAGACGTAGTCGATCGGTGTCAGGGCGAGCGATCGCGCTTTACCTGCTTCCATGATGGCACTCCCCCAGTTTCTTGTTCGGGAATGGTAGCAGAGAACATTCCGCTCCCACGCTGCCTTGCTGCCCCGGGCGCCGCCGGGGAGGGGTAGAATCGTGCATCCTTGGCTGCCAGAATAATCCCATGCAGATCACCATCACCCGCCCCGACGATTGGCACCTTCACCTGCGCGATGGCGAGGCGCTGGCGGCGGTGCTGGCGCATACCGCGCGCCAGTTCGCCCGCGCCATCGTCATGCCCAATCTGAAGCCGCCGGTGACCACGGTGGCGCTGGCGGCGGAGTATCGCCGGCGCATCCTGAATGCCCTGCCGGCAGGCGCCGATTTTCAGCCGCTGATGACGCTCTACCTCACCGACAACACGCGTCCGGCCGACATCGCGGCGGCGGTGGAGTGCGGCTTCGTCAAGGCGGTCAAGCTCTATCCGGCCGGCGCCACCACCAATTCGGACGCCGGCGTCAGCGCCATCGCCAAGACCTACGGCGCGCTGGAGGAAATGGAGCGGCTGGGATTGCCGCTGCTGGTGCATGGCGAGGAAACCGACCCTGCGGTCGATATCTTCGACCGCGAGAAGGCGTTCATCGACCGGACCCTGGCGCCGCTTTTACAGCGCTTTCCCCGGCTCAAGGTGGTGATGGAACATATCACCACCGCGGATGCCGCAGCCTTCGTCCAAGCTGCGGGCGCGAATGTGGCGGCGACCATCACCGCCCATCACCTTCTGTACAACCGCAATGCCCTCTTCAAAGGCGGCGTGCGCCCGCACTGGTATTGCCTGCCGGTATTGAAGCGCGAAACGCACCGCCAGGCACTGATCGAGGCGGCGATTTCCGGTAACGCCAAATTCTTCCTCGGCACGGATTCGGCGCCGCACGCCCGTCTTGCCAAGGAAGCGGCCTGCGGCTGCGCCGGTTGCTACACGGCCCACGCGGCGCTGGAGCTTTATGCCGAAGCCTTCGAGCAAGCCGGCGCCCTGGAACGGCTGGAAGCCTTCGCCAGTTTCCACGGCCCGGATTTCTACGGCCTGCCCCGCAATGCCGGGACCCTCACCCTGGTCAAGGAAAAGTGGGCCGTGCCGGCAAGCTATCCTTATATTGCCGGTGACACGCTGGTGCCCTTGCGCGCCGGCGAGCCCCTCGAATGGAAAATGCTGGAGTGGGAGCCATGATGCGAATTGCCCGACTCGTTTTTCCCCTATTGGCCGTGCTCTCGCTCGCCGCCTGCGTCAATGACCGCACGGCCTACGAAACCGAGGCCAACCAGGCCATCACCCTCGTCCGCGAGCAGCCGCGCTTCTGGGACAAGACGGTCGAACTTTCGCTCATCATCGCCCGCATGCCTGATTGCATGCGCCGCCATGCGCTGGGCAACGGCACGGCGAAAAGCCAGGTCGAACTCTGGCAATACCGGTCGGATACCTTCGTCCTCAGTGTGGATAACCGCTTGCTGGCGGTCGAAACCCGGACCTGCGAGGGGCTCGAAAGACTCGACGCGCCGCCGCCCAATGGGCTCGGAACGTTGCTCGGCACCTTCCGCGAAGCCGGCGGCGACATGTTCTTCGAGCCTGCCGTCGAGGCAAATCCTAAAGGGCGTTGAGCGGCGCGTATAATCCGGCTCGGGAAGTCGGCCGGGCGGCCGCTGCCCGCTGAAAAGCGGGGGGAGGAAAGTCCGGGCTTCACAGGGCAGGATGCCGGCTAACGGCCGGGCGCTATAAGTCGAAAGACCCAAGGCGACGGAAAGTGCAACAGAGAAGAGACCGCCCAAGTCCGGGGAAACCCGGAACGGCAAGGGTGAAACGGTGGGGTAAGAGCCCACCGCGGACGTGGTGACACGGACGGCATGGCAAACCCCATCCGAAGCAAGGCCAAATAGGGAAGCAATAGGCGTGGCCCGCGCTGCTTCCGGGTAGGCTGCTTGAGCCTGTCGGCAACGGCAGGCCTAGAGGAATGGCCGCCCTGGCCCGGTGCGAACCGGGCCAGACAGAACCCGGCTTACAGGCCGGCTTCCCGCTTTTGCGCCAACGCCAGCGGCGTTGGTTTTTGATGGAAACCGCGCCTTGATCGAGCAGCCCCCCATTCGTGAGTGGTGATCCGCATGGTGGTACGGTGTCGTTCAGAGCGGCGGGTTTATGCGGCTGTTGCCCGACCGCCACGCCTGTTTTCACGAATCGACAGCAATTAGCGGGGAATCTTCCGGGAAGCGCTTTTTCTAATCTTCATTCTCGCCTACCCGCTGGGGCGGTGGAAGTGCAAAGGAGGATGAAATGGGACACTCGGAGAACAAGCGCGCGCATCCCGACCGGCGCAATCAGGAAGTCGGGCCGCCGCGCGGCCTGACGGAAAGACGTAGGCGCGTGGAAAGGCGGATGATGCAGGTCGGCGAGGCAACCTACGAAGAATTCGCGGCCTTGCTCAGAATGCGCTACCGCTGACCGACCGCCACCCGCGACAGCTCCAGATGGGAAAATCACCAATTGCGAATATTCCTGTCTGGCGATACGATAAAATGACAGTCGGTTCGATGGTTGGACCGGTTGCGATTTTGATCAATGCCAGCTGTCAGGGAGGCACGCATGGAACGGGGCGGTCGCGCGCGACGCAAGAGTGCCGCTGGAGAAAGCGGCCCGGAAGTAGCCACTCCGCTGACCGGTTTCGATCCCCGGACGAGTTTCTGGCTTTGCGTCATCGCCGTCGCCGGCCTCGTGCCATTCGCCTTCTTTCACGCGATGAAGGGCGATTTTTATACGGCCTTTATCGTCGGCGGCCTGGCGCTGGTTGCGCTTGCGCTAGCCATCGGCATCCATCGCATGGGAACGTTGCCGCCAACGCTCCTCGTCATCGGTTGTGTCGTCGGCAATCTCGTCGTTTTTCTCGCCATTCAGCAGATCCGGATGCCCGCAATCTATTGGGCCTTCCCGGTGCTGATCTTCAACTATTCCATGATCGGAACCCGCTTGGCCAACCGGGTGAATGTCTGTCTATGCCTGGCCGTCTGGGTTTGTACCTACGGCTGGATCGATCATGCCTTCTGGCCCCGCCTGGTCGTGACGATGACGCTGACTGTGCTCTTCGCCTATATCTTCTCCTCCAATATTGATCGCCAGAAACAGGCGCTGCACGAGATGGCGTCGGTGGACCCCTTGACCGGAGCGCGCAACCGCCGGGAGATGCAGTTGGGGATCAAGCATGCCTGCAAGCTGCGCGACCGATCCGGGACGCCGTCGTCGCTGCTGCTTTTCGATCTCGATTTCTTCAAGCAAGTGAACGACCTGCATGGCCACGCCGTCGGCGATCGGGTGCTGGTCGACTTGGTGGAGCTGGTCAGCAAGCGGCTGCGTGCCACCGACACCTTGTATCGTTACGGCGGCGAGGAATTCATCATCCTCGCCAGCGGCACCTCGGCGGACGAAGGTCGGCAATTGGCCGAAAGCCTGTGCGAACTCGTCCGCGGTAGCCGGCTCGGGGGCTTGTCCGACATCCGCATCTCTATCGGCGTGGCCGAATATCTCCCGCCCGAGTTGCCGCCAGCCTGGCTGAAACGTGCCGACGAAGCCCTTTACCGGGCGAAGGCTAACGGACGCAACCGTATCGAAGTGGCCTGATCGCGACGACTTGCCGGCCCGATAGACTGCTTTTCGCACTGACGAATGGCCGGCGCCCTGCCTGCCAACGGTGCTTTTCGCCTTGAACCCCAGGTGAACCCTTAGTAGACCCATGGCGAAGCGTCCGGCTATTCCATATCCATGACGTGGGTATCCCGACGCATCGTCCATTTTTGCGCGCGGTCCGCTCGCCATCTCCTTATAAACAACTTTAACAACCCTTAAATCGGATATTGATTTATAAGGGAATTTGCGCCAAAAAAATTCTGTGGAAAAGCGCATAAGTCATTGTTGCATATGAAAAAAATCCAACTTTTAACTTGACGCCTAAAAATGCGTACTCTAAAGTGGTGAAATGTGTCAAAAAGTGGGAAAAAGTGTTTTCTCTGGATTTTGACGAAGCCTGAAAAGGCACCCCAAACGGAGTTTCGCAACAAGCATGTTCGAAGGCGCGGCACAGTTGAGTCTGGATGCGAAAGGGCGGCTCGCCATACCGGCGCGGCACCGTGAGCCTCTGCTCGCCGCCGCTGCGGGTGCCCTCGTCCTGACTGCCAATCCGCAGGGCTGCCTCTTGCTCTATCCGCAGGCCGATTGGCTCCCCATTCGGGACAAGATTCTGAAAGCCCCGAGCTTCGATGCGCGCTCCGCTGCGCTGAAGCGGGTGCTGGTGGGTAATGCCCGCACCGAGGAACTCGATTCCGCCGGTCGTCTGCTGGTCGCGCCCGAGCTGCGTGAGTTCGCCAAATTCGAAAAAACCGTCTGGCTGGTCGGCATGGGCTCGCACTTTGAAATCTGGAGCGACGCCGGCTGGAAGCGCCAGCATGAAGTCGCCTTCGATGCCTTGACGAGCGACGTGTCGCCGCCGGGCTTTGAGGACATATCGTTGTGACGGGGCGGAGGACGGCCCCATGACCGTCCATGTGACGGTACTGCTCGAGGAAGCGGTGGAAGCGTTGGCGATCAAACCCGGTGGCAGTTATATCGACGCCACCTTCGGACGGGGCGGCCACAGCCGGGCGATTTTGGCCCGGCTTGGCGTTTCTGGGCGCCTGTTGGCCCTGGACCGCGACCCCGCCGCCATCGCCGCCGGCGAAGCAATGAATGACCAGCGTTTCCGTCTTGCGCACCGCCCTTTCGCGGAGCTGCGCCAGGCGGCGGACGAAGCTGGCTGGCAGGACGCCGACGGCGTTCTGTTCGATTTGGGGGTGTCATCTCCACAGTTGGACGATGGGGAGCGGGGCTTCAGCTTCCGCCACGACGCACCGCTCGACATGCGCATGGATACCACGCGCGGCGAGACGGCGGCGGAATGGCTGGCGCGGGCCGATGTGCGGGAAATCACGGAGGTACTGAGAGACTATGGCGAAGAACGGTTTGCTTTCCAGATTGCAAAGAAGGTTGTGGCTCTTAGGAGCGAACAGCCTATCGTCACCACCGGCGGGTTCGCGGCCCTCGTACGCGAGACCGTGCGCACCCGTGAGCCAGGGCAGGACGCGGCGACGCGCAGCTTTCAAGCTCT
>JAPUEC010000121.1 GCA_027492775.1 Rhodocyclaceae bacterium | reverse complement strand
TGAAGCCGCGCGTCGTCATTGCCGGCGAGCCGATGCGGACGCCGGAGGTGACGAAGGGCTTCTGCGGATCGTTCGGGATGGCGTTCTTGTTGACCGTAATGTGCGCCTTGCCGAGCACCGCCTCGGCTTCCTTGCCGGTGATGTTCTTGGCGCGCAGGTCGAGCAGGAAGAGGTGGCTCTCGGTACGCCCGGAGACGATGCGCAGGCCGCGTTCCTCGGCGAGCACCCGCGCCATGACCCGGGCGTTGGCGATCACCTGTTCCTGGTAAACCTTGAATTCCGGCGTCGCCGCTTCCTTGAAAGCAACCGCCTTGGCGGCGATGACGTGCATCAACGGACCACCCTGGAGGCCCGGGAAGATGGCGGAGTTGATCGCCTTCTCGTGCTCGGCCTTCATCAGGATGACGCCGCCGCGCGGGCCACGCAGGGTCTTGTGGGTTGTGGAAGTCACCACGTCGGCGAAGGGCACCGGGTTCGGGTAGTAGCCGGCGGCGATGAGGCCGGCGTAGTGGGCCATATCGACCCAGAAAATGGCGCCGATTTCCTTGGCGATCTTGGCGAAGCGCTCGAAATCGATCTTGAGGGCATAGGCCGAGGCACCGGCGATGATGATCTTAGGCTTGTGCTGGCGGGCCAGCGCTTCCATCTTGTCGTAGTCGATCTCTTCCTTCTCGTTGAGACCGTAGGCGACGACGTTGAACCACTTGCCGGACATATTGAGCGGCATGCCGTGGGTGAGGTGGCCGCCTTCCGCCAGGCTCATGCCCATGATGGTGTCGCCGGGCTTGGCGAAGGCCATCAGCACGGCTTGGTTAGCCTGCGAGCCGGAATTGGGCTGGACGTTGGCGGCATCCGCGCAGAAGAGCTTCTTCAAGCGCTCGATGGCGAGCTGTTCCGCCACATCGACGTATTCACAGCCACCGTAGTAGCGCTTGCCGGGATAGCCTTCCGCGTACTTGTTGGTGAGCTGAGAGCCCTGCGCCTGCATGACGGCGTGGCTGACGTAATTTTCGGAAGCAATCAGTTCGATGTGATCTTCCTGGCGCCGATTTTCGGCCTGGATGGTCTGCCAGAGTTCGGAGTCGACCTTCGCCAGCGTGTCTTTCGCGGAAAACATGGGGATGCCTCAAGCCTTTGAAAAAGTGGAAAATTGTATCATGTTGGCAATTCGTCCAGCGCCTCGACCTTGAGGTGGTCGGTCTGGGCCCAGGCTTCGATCCGCCAGCTCGATCCATCGTGAGTCAGCCAGTTGAGCCCGGCATTCGGGATTTCGAAGTTGCGTCGCGTCTCCAGCGGCGCCTGGCAGACATGGCGGTGGATGATATCCAGAACCCCACCGTGCACGACGACGGCGATCGTCTCGCCGGCATGTACCTTCGCCAGGGTTTCCAGTTTGCCTGAGACCCGTTGATGCATGGTCTTGAGCGTTTCGCCGGTTTCATAATCGAATTCGGGATCGCGCGACCGGTGCCGCTCGTATGCAGCGGGATGTCGGACCGACGCTTCGTCATAGGTCAGCCCCTCGAAAAAGCCGTAGTTGCGCTCGCGCATTTGCGGCGCCGGGCGTGGCGTCAAGCCAAGGGCGAGGCCAATGGCACATGCGGTGTTCCAGGCGCGCATCAAATCGCTGCTATAGAGCGCCGAAATGCCCTTGCCGACCAGGCTGCGCGCCGCACAGGCGGCCTGGAAACGGCCACTGTCGTTCAGGTCGATATCCCGGCTGCCCTGGATGCGGCGCGCCGCGTTCCAATCCGTTTCTCCATGGCGCACCAGACAAATACGCGTCGTCGTGCTTTTCATGCTTTCGCCGTTCTTTTCCGCAAGGGCGCGATTTTAACCGGGCGTCCGGTCCCAGGCGATAGCGCCGAACGATCGCCCCGATAATTCATCTCGATTGGATAAGCCGCGCAAAAACATCCAAAATACATCCAAGCTAAATCCAACAACACTCAGGAGAACATCATGGACATTGGAATCACCAAGAAAGATCGCGAAAAGATTGCCGACGGGTTATCCCACCTGCTGGCGGACTCGGCTGTGCTTTACCTGAAGACGCATAATTTCCACTGGAACGTGACCGGGCCGATGTTCAACACGCTCCATGTCATGTTCATGGATCAATACACGGAATTGTGGAATGCCCTCGACCTCATCGCCGAACGCATCCGTGCCCTGGGCTTCCCGGCCCCCGGAACCTATCGCGAGTTTGCGCAATTGACCTGTATCGAGGAGAGCGTCGGCGTGCCCAATGCCAAGGAAATGATCCGGCAATTGGTCGCCGGCCAGGAAGCGGTGGTGAAAACCGCGCGCAGCATCTTCCCAGTCGTCGGCAAGGCCAGCGATGAGCCAACTGCCGACCTGCTCACCCAACGCATGCAGATTCACGAAAAGAACGCCTGGATGTTGCGCAGTTTGCTCGAAGAATAATTCACCCCAACGGGCCGGCGATTGTCACCGGCCTGGCAGGCTGTCGGTTTACGCTCTGAGCACCAAGGCTTTTCGGGTTGCAGCGACGTACGCGGGGCGCGCGGTGATGTCGCCTGATGCAAGCGACACGTATCAAAGCTGCAGCCCAAAGCCGTCTGGTCCCCGTGCCTCGTTTCAGGAAGGAAATGACGTATCCACTCGTCGCCCGCTTGAGACAGCCACATCGCACGCCTCGCACACCGAACCGCCATCGCAATCCAAGCCCACGCGCCGGGTTGAGTCCGGCAGGCGGCTAAGCTTCCCGCGCCTCGGTGCGGTCGACGCTCTGCGCCATGTGGGGCGAGAAGAAACGGTAGGTGTTCTTGCCCGCATATTTGGCGGCATACATGGCCACGTCCGCGCTCTTGATCAATGCCGCTGGGGTCTTCCCGTCGGCGGGATAAAGCGCGATGCCGATCGAGGTGCCAACCTGGGCCGGCTGCCCGGAGAACGACATGGGTTCGTTGACTAAGGCAACGACGCGTTCGGCGATCTGGGCGACCTCCTCCGCGCTCGCCGGATTGTCGAGCAAAATGACGAACTCGTCGCCACCGAGGCGCGCCACGGTATCGGCAACGCGCACCAGGGATTGAAGTTTTTTCGCCACCATCCGCAACAAATCATCGCCAACATCATGCCCCAACCGGTCGTTGACCGCCTTGAAACGATCGAGGTCTAGAAACAGGAGCGCGACACCCCGTTTATCCCGCTCGGCCATGGCGATCTGGCGCTCGATCCGCTCGATCAACAGCGAGCGGTTCGGCAAGTCGGTGAGCATGTCGTGGAAGGCAAGATGACGCAGAGACTCGTTCTTGCGCCACAGTTCGGTGATGTCGTGAAATATCGAAACGTAACGGCAGGGCTCGTCATTGGCCGCGGGAATCTTGGTGATGGTTTGCCACTCGACGAACACTTCGCCGTCCTTGCGCCGATTCCAGATTTCGCCCTGCCAACGGCCAGTGCTGGCGATTTCCGCCCACAGGTTGGTATAGAACGCCTCGTCATGCCGCCCAGACTTGAGGATGCGCGGTGTCTTCCCAATAGCCTCTTCGGCCGTATAGCCGGTGATTTTGGTGAATGCGGGATTCACCGACAGGATGACCCCTTGTTCGTCGGTGATGGTGATGCCTTCAATGGTGTTTTGATAGACGCTGGCCGAAAGCCGCCGTTCCGCTTCGGCCGCCTTCAATGGCGTCACGTCGCTGACCAGAACGAAGAAACCCAAGACCTCTCCCTGGGCGTCGATATCCGGAATGTAGTTGGCCCAGGTATAGCCGACAGTGCCGTCGGCCTTGGTCAGCGTTCGCTCGAATTGCTGCCGGACCCCGCCAAGCGCGCCGCGGATATAGGGCTCGTTAAGGGCAAACAGCCGCACCCCGAGCAGATCCTTTATGCTGGTCCCGATCAGCTGCTCCGGCGCCTTGCCGAACCATTCCAGATAGGGGCGATTGGCGAATCGGCAATGCAGGTTCTTGTCCCAATAGGCAACCATGCCCGGCATGGCGTCCGCCACCGCGGTGAGAAAACGCTCGCGCTCCACCGCGGCCTCGGCCGAACGTTGGCTCGCTTCCGCTTCCACTTCGGCTTCCATTTTTGCCCGTTCCACGCACCTCTGCGCCCGGCGCACCGCCTCGGCGACGCCGGAAGTAATGGCGCAAACGAAGACGAAGGCCAGCATGCGCAGCCAGTCGGTCGGGTCGGTGATAAAGGGATTGGCCACGATCAGCGGCCAGAGGAAAACCACCGTCACGCAAGCCAGCGCGGTTCCCAGCAATCCGGCCCATAACCCGCCGTAGATGGCGGCAATCGTCACCGCCGGATAGAACGTCAGGAAAGGCAGCGTCGACCCGAGGCTTTCCAGCGGATGAATCCGAATCGCAGCGGCAACGCCGACCAAGCATACGGCCGCGATATAACCTCGCCATGAATGCTGCGCAGCCTGCTTCGGGTTCCCGTTTCGGATCACGCGTTTTCAGCCGGTGGAAAACATTCATGCATAATACTTGAACTGTTACTTTAGGCATATCTGATCGCCATGTGGAAGTGACGACACACTTCTTGGGCAACCCCCTTATTTTGACGGCACGGCCGCCCGCTTTTTCTGCTTAAAGTCGGTCGCCGCCGCATCTAAAAACCTTGCGGCGACAACCCCTAAAGCTGTAGCGCTCTTGTTAAAAAGGGCGGGCTTTCTGCCATAAGACTTGCCAAAAGTGGTAAATTTGCCGCCTCGCATCGCTCTTGCTCCCTGGAGAAACGCATGAAATTTTCCCGCATTCCCCTGCTCCTCGCCGCCGCCTTGACGGCAGCATTTTCCGCCAACGCCGCCGACATCAAGCTCGGCGTCGCCCACGCCCTTTCCGGCGGCGCCGCCCAATATGGCGTCTCCATCCGCAACGGCTTCCAGCTCGCGGCGGATGAGATCAACGCGGCCGGCGGCATCAACGGCAACAAGATTCAGCTCGTCATCGAGGACGAGCAGGGCAAGAAGGAAGAAGCGATCAACGTCTTCAAGAAGCTGATTTTCCAGGACAAGGTGCTGATGATCTTCGGCCCGACCCTGTCCAACTCCATGTTCGCCGCCGGCCCGGTCGCCAACGCCGCCAAGACGCCGGTGTTCGCCACCTCGAACACCGCCTACGGCATCACCGACATCGGCCCCTTCATCTTCCGCAATTCGGTCATGGAAGCCGACGTGCTGCCGATTACCGTCGCCACGGCCACCAAGCACTACAACCTGAAGAAGGTCGCGGTCATCTACGGCAACGACGACGCCTTCACCAAGAGCGGCTACGACGTCTTCAAGCAGGTACTGGCCGACCAGAAAATGCCGGTGACCGCCACCGAGACCTACGTCAAGGGCGATGTGGACTTCAAGGCTCAACTGACCAAGATCAAGGCCGGCAATCCCGACGCCATCGTCTGCTCCTGCCTGGCCGAAGAAGCCGCCAACATCATCCTGCAGGCCCGCTCGCTGGGCATCACCGTGCCCTTCATCGGCGGCAACGGCTTCAATTCGCCCAAGCTCTTCGAGATTTCCAAGCAAGCCGGTAACGGTACTTTCGTCGGCAGCCCGTGGGCGAACGCCAATCCTTCGCCGGTGAACCAGCGCTTCATCGCCGCCTACAAGCAAAAATTCAACGCCGATCCGAACCAGTTCGCCGCCCAAGGCTACGACGCGCTCTACACCGCCGCCGCCGCGCTCAAGACGATCAAGCTCTCCGGCAACGTCGAGGCCGACCGCCAGGCGATCCGCGAGGCGCTGCCGAAGGTGGCCCTGGAAGGCGTGACCGGCCCCTTCAAGTTCCGCCCGGCCAAGACCAAGGATGGCAAGCCCGGCGGTTTCGATGCCGACCAGAAGCCCTTCATCTACATCGTGCAAGGCGGCAAGTTCACCCTCTACAAGGCCAAGTAAGCGCCCCGCTACGCCGGAATGGCGGCTCCGGCCGCCATTCTGTTTTCCGGATAACCCGAAATGCTTGAACAGCAGCTTCTCAATGCGCTCACCCTGGGCAGCGTCTACGCGCTTTTCGCGCTAGGTTTCACGCTCGTCTTCGGCGTGCTGCAGGTGATCAATCTTTCCCATGGCGCCGTCTTCATGGTCGGCAGCTATGCCGCCCTCTTCGTCGCCACCCGCTTCGAAATGCCGCTCTCGGTCGCGATCCTGGTCGCGATGCTGGTCAGCGGCACCATCGGCCTGCTGGTCGATGTCCTCATCTTGAAGCCGCTGCGCGCCCGCAACGCGCCCCACTTGATTCCAATGATCGCCACCATCGGCGTCGGCATCATCCTGACCAGCGCCGCGCAAGGCATGTTCGGCGCGGAAATCCTGCGCTTTCCCGAGGAAACGCTGCCGGCCGGTGAATTCATGATCGGCGACGTGCATCTGCGGGCGCTGGAAATCGGCATTGTCGTCATCGCCTTCGCCCTGATGGCGGTGCTCTTCATCGCCATCCGCCGCACCCAGCTTGGCCGGGCGCTCCGCGCCATCGCCGAGTCGCCCAAGGCGGCTTACCTTCTCGGCATCAACGTCGAGGGCCTGTTTCATCTGACATCGTTCGTCGCCGCGGCACTGGGCGGCGTGGCCGGTGTGCTCATCGGCCTCAACTTCAACGCCATCACCCCCTTCATGGGCCAGCCCATCCTGCACAAGGGCATCGCCGTCATCATTCTCGGCGGCATGGGCGACATCCGCGGTGCCTTGATCGGCGGCCTCTTCCTCGGCTTCGCCGAAGTCATGAGCAAGGGTTATCTGTCGAGCCAGATGGGCGACGCCGTCGCTTTCGGCCTGCTCTTCCTCATCCTGCTGGTGCGGCCTTCCGGCCTGTTCGGGCGCGTGCTGGAAAGGAAGGCCTGAGATGAAACGACCGCACATCCGACCTTCCCGGCGGGAGGCCTGACCATGGAATGGCTCACCGATTTCTGGAACACCTACAGCACCCTGATCTTCACCCTGGGCGTGCATGCCCTCCTGGCGCTCTCCATCTGGCTGACGCTTTCCTGCGGGCTGCTTTCGCTCGCCAACGCCGCCTTCATGGGCATCGGCGCCTATGTCGCCGCACTGCTGACGCTGCAGCTTGAATGGGCCTTCCCGATGGTCCTGATGGCCGCCGCCATCGTGCCGGCGCTGGTGGCGGCCATCATCGGCATTCCGACGCTGCGGCTCTCCGGCGTCTATCTCGCCATGGCGACGCTGGCCTTCGGCGAAGTGACGCGCATCATCATCCTCAACATGGAAATCACCGGCGGACCGGAAGGCCTGAACGGCATCCCGCTCAAGACCGAGTGGTGGCACATCGTCGCCATCCTCGCCTTCGTGGTTTATGGTCTGGCGCGCCTGCGGCGCTCGCGCGTCGGCCGCGCCTTCGAGGCCATTCGCGAGGATGAGGTGGCGGCACGCCTGATGGGCATCAACGTTGATCGCCACAAGCTCTTCGCCTTCGTCCTCGGGGCCTTCATCGCCGGCGTGGCGGGCGGCCTCAACGCCCACTTCACCTTCTTCATCAGCCCGCGCGAGTATGGCTTCGAGAATGCCGTCGATATCCTGACCATGGCGGTGCTGGGCGGCATCAACGGCCTCATCGGCCCCATGCTCGGCAGCAGCCTGCTGACCTTGCTGCCCGAGCTATTGCGCTTCCTTCAGGATTACCGTCTGGCGGTCAACGGCGTCATTCTCGTGCTCGTCGTTCTCTTCCTACCCAACGGCATGTGGGACCCCCGTCGCCTGCGTTCCCTCTTCGGCCGCAGCAAACCGGAGGAAGCGGCATGAGCGGAAACACCCTGCTTTCGGTCGAAAACGTCGGCAAGCGCTTCGGCGGTCTTCAGGTTCTGCAGGACGTCAATTTCGAGGTCCCCGCCGGTGGCATCTTTGGCCTCATCGGGCCCAACGGCGCCGGCAAGACGACCGTCTTCAACCTCGTCACCGGTCTGCTCGAGCCTTCCGCCGGCACCATCCGCTTCGAAGGTCGCGATCTTGCCGGCGTGCCGCCGCATCGCATTACCGAGCAAGGCATCGCCCGCACCTTCCAGAATATCCGCGTGTTCAAGGAAATGACCCTGCTGGAGAATGTCATCGTCGGCATGCACGACCATCTCAACTATGGTCCGCTCGATATCTTCTTCAACACCCGCGCCTGCCGCGAGGCGGAAAAGAAGGCACTGGAGCGCGCCCATGAATTGCTGAGCTGGGTACGCCTCGACCACAAGGCGCACATGCTGGCCGACAACCTCTCCTACGGCGACCAGCGCAAACTCGAATTCGCCCGGGCGCTGGCGACCGAACCCAAGCTCCTGCTGCTCGATGAGCCGGTGGCGGGCATGAACCCGGCGGAAAAGACCGAGCTGATGGAGGAAATCGTCAATATCCGCGACCGAGGCTACGGCATTTTCCTGATCGAACATGACATGCGCTTCGTCATGGGCCTCTGCGACCGCATCGCCGTCCTCAACTTCGGCCGTATCATCGCCGAAGGGCCGCCGGATGAAATCCGCGCCAACCCGGACGTGATCGAGGCCTACCTCGGCAGCGAGGACGAAGACGAAGGAGAAGCCGCATGAGCGTCATCCTGCGCGTGCGCGACCTTGCCGTCGCCTACGGCCACATCGAGGCGGTGAAGGGCGTTACCTTTCACCTCGACGGTGGCGAGATTACCGCCCTGGTCGGCGCCAATGGCGCCGGCAAGAGCACCACCCTGCTCGCCCTCTCCGGCCTGATCAAGCCCGTTCGCGGCCAGATTTTGTTCGAGGATGAAGACATCACCCGCCTGCCGCCGCACGAGATCGTCCGCCGCGGCATCGTCCAAGTGGCGGAAGGCCGCGCCATCCTCACCACGTTAACGGTGGCGGAAAACCTCGCCCTGGGCGCATACACCCGCAAGGACAAGGCCGGCATCGCCGGCAGCCTGGAGCAGGTTTATCACCTTTTCCCGCGCCTTAAGGATCGCGCCGGCCAGTTCGCCGGCAATCTCTCCGGCGGCGAACAGCAGATGCTCGCGATCGGCCGCGCCCTCATGGCCAAACCGCGCTTGTTGCTGCTCGACGAGCCATCGATGGGACTGGCGCCGGTGCTGGTGCAGGAAATCTTCCGCACCCTGAAGGAAATCAATCGCGGCGGCCTCTCGGTCTTTCTGGTCGAACAGAATGTACGGCAGGCGCTCAAGATCGCCCAGCACGGCTATGTGATTGAAACGGGAAAAATCGTGCTTGCCGATTCGGGCAAGAATTTGCTCAACGACCCGGCGGTGGCCGAGGCCTACCTGGGCGGCTGAATACATAGTAGAGTCGGTTTCAAAAACCATGCAAAGCACTCTTAATTCGACGTTTGCCTTTCTAAAAATCCTGCCTTGGCGCCCTGAATTTCGGGCCATGTTGATTGCTTGTTTATGCGGTTTAATTTCGGGCTGCGCGGGAATGATGGAGTCTTATATCGAACCCAGCACCGAACCAAAGGCATCAATCCGATTTGTCGCCTCGACTGAAATTTTTGGAAATGTCTTTGTTTCTCAAGTACCAAAAGAAGGAACATGCGGTTCCGATGCAATGAGGTTCCCACTCAATAACGTTCGCAGAATCGCGGTCCTGCACGGTCTATCCTCCAATCACAAGAGATTGGGGCTACCCGTTGCCGCCAAAATTCAGGATGAGCGCGATTTCGTCGAGATTCTTATTCCAGCCCATCAGAAATTCGCCTTTGATATGTACCAAGTACACATAGGCGTGACAGAGATTGCGACCTGCAATGTGACGCTCGAGTTTTCTCCGAGCCCCGGTCGCATTTACGAGGCAATTTATTCACCCCAAGCGAAACAGGCAGCATGCGTCGTTCGTCTATATGAAATTGTTCGAGCAGACGATGGAACTTACATCCAACGCAAAGAAGAAAGTGCTCGTAAAAGAGAACCGAATTGCGTGTGGTGGACCAAGTAACTCTAGCCGAAGCGCAGCTTCATCGTCAGCACCGCACCCGCCAGCAGACAAGTGATGCCGTTGGCGATGATGATCGGCAGTGAGTCGATCATGAGGCCATAGACCATCCACAGGCCGACGCCAGCGGTGAAAATGGCGTACATGCCGAGCGAGATGTCCTTGGTGCAGCGCGTGCGCCAGACCTGGAGCACCTGTGGAATGAACGAGAGTGTCGTCAAAGCGGCGGCCAGGCTGCCGATCCAATCGTTGGCGGTCATGACTTTGTCCTCTTCGCCTTTCCCGCCCTCGCAACCGGCTTGCGCGCCCGCAAAGCGCATTCGAACGCCCGCCGCGTCCATTGCGCCATGGTTTCCGCTTCCTCGAACACTTCCGACGGCGCTTCATAGTAGGCCAGCGCCACTTCCCTGCCCTTGGCTGAATAGGTGAAGGGGCGCAGCCCGCGTTGTTTGAAGTGGTCGACCGTCAGCGGGTCGCTCTTGAAGTAAAGCTGTTCGTCGGCGATGAGCGCGAACATCAGGCCGTCGATATAGATGCCATGGCCGCCGAACATGCGGCGCGCCCGCACCCAGCCGACCCCCGCCATTTGCTCGACGACGTAGTCGGCAAACTGCTGTTTCTGGTCCGCTAACACTCTCGGTTTCATGCATTGGCTCCTGCAGCGTTGGTTCTCCATGACTCGCTTCCGGACATCATTCGCGCACCTTGAGGACGATCTTGCCCATGTGCCCGCCGCGCTCCATCAAGGCATGCGCCGCGCCGGCCTCGGCGAGCCCGAAGACGGCGCTCACATGCGGGCGGCAACGCCCTTCGGCCAGCGCCGGCCAGATTGTAGCGAGCAGCGCGTCGCGGATCGACTTTTTCTCCTCCACCGTGCGCGGACGCATGGTCGAGCCGGTAACGACGAGGCGCTTCAACATAATCGGCATGAGGTCGAGTTCGCCCTTGCTGCCTTCGAGAAAGGCAATCTCGACCAGCCGCCCGTCGCGCCGGAGAACGCTCAGGTTGCGCTGGAAATAAGGGGCGCCGACCATGTCCAGCACGACATCGACGCCTTCCCCGCCGGTCAGCGCCTTGACCTGCGCGGCGAAATCCGCCTCGTGATAATTGATGGCGTGGGTGGCGCCCTGTTCGAGGCAGAACTTCACCTTGGCCGCGCTGCCGGCGGTGGCGATGACTTCGGCGCCGAGATGGCGCGCAAGCTGGATGGCCGTGAGGCCGATTCCGCCCGAGCCGCCATGCACCAGCAGGCGCTCGCCTGCCTTGAGTCCGGCGAGGCCGACGAGATTGGCCCAGACAGTGAACCAGGTTTCGGGAAGCGCCGCCGCCTCGCAAAGCGGGATGCCCGCCGGCACCGGCAGCGCATGGCCGGCGGTGGCAACGCAATATTCTGCATAACCGCCGCCTGGTGTGAGCGCCGTCACCCAATCGCCCTCCTTCCATTCCTCGACACCCTCGCCCAGGGCGACGATCCGGCCCGCCACTTCAAGACCGAGAACCGGCGAGGCCCCCGGCGGGGGCGGATAGCGCCCGGAGCGTTGCAACACGTCCGGCCGATTGACGCCTGCATAGTGAGTCTCGATAAGAATTTCGCCACTGGCGGGAGCCGGCAGCGGCGCATCCACGAGCGCCATGGAAGCGGCCAGACCGTCAGGAGCGTATTCAACTTGTTTCATCATCGACTTTCCAGGAGTTTTCTCGTTCCGGCGATGGCGGCAAGGCGATCGCTCGGGCGCAGTTTACCGCCGGCCGAAGGACAAAACGCTCAAGCCTTCGGCATCGCGCTGTGCTTCCTAAAGGACGCGACGCCCGAGGGAAAGTTCAGTGCGCATCCGCGAACGGCGCTCCCATGAGGCATGGTGCGCGTGCAACCCTTTGATTGCCATACGGTCAAACCAGCCGGCCAGCCTTATGCCAGGGCAATGCCAAGCACGGATTGAATCCACGTCTAGAGAAATATGTTTGACCGCTTAATGTTCATTCGAATAGACTAGACAGTCCAGTCCAGAATAAAAGGCACTGAAAACCCAATGTCGCCCTCTGAAGATAACGTTTGCGCCTGTACCCGCACCCGCCTGATCGAGGCGGCGCGCGAGGCGTTTATGACCGAAGGCTCCCGCGCCAGCAGGGAAGGCAGCGCT
>JAPUEC010000120.1 GCA_027492775.1 Rhodocyclaceae bacterium | reverse complement strand
AACCTGCCGTCAGATTTGCGTCAGAATGGGCATGGTTTTCCAGCAGTTCAATCTCTTCCCGCATCTCACTGTTCTCGGCAACCTAATCGAGGCGCCGTTGACGGTGAAGAAGATGTCGCGCCAGGCGGCGGTGGAGCGGGCGCTGGAGCTGCTCGCCAAGGTCGGCCTGCGCGACAAGGCTGACAACTATCCCTCGCAGCTTTCCGGCGGGCAAAAGCAGCGCGTCGCCATCGCCCGGGCGCTGGCCATGGCGCCGGACATCATCCTTTTCGACGAACCGACCTCGGCGCTCGATCCCGAACTGACCGGCGAAGTGCTGTTAACCATGCGCGAGCTGGCGGCGGAGCACTTGACCATGCTGGTGGTGACCCACGAAATGGCCTTCGCCCGCGATGTCGCCAGCCGGGTGATCTTCATGGACCAGGGCGAAATCGTCGAACAAGGCCCGCCCGAGGCGCTCTTCGGCAACCCGCAACAGGCGCGCACCCGCGCCTTCCTCGGCAATTACCTCAAGGCCCTCGGCTAGGTGGTGTGCGCCCCGACTGGGCTTTCAGCTATTAATTCGCTGACTGATTGACGCCGGTAGCTGCTTTCGCCGGCGCTTTTACCGGCGATGGTTTGTCGGTTTTATTCATCGCTTTGTTTGCCCCGCTATTGGCTGAGGGCTTGACCGTCTTCTGGCCGGAGCTGGCGGTGCTCTTGGCGCTTGCACTCTTGTCCTGGCCCTTGTTGCCCCAATCCCAGGATTGGTTGATTTTTGCATTGGTCTTGTCGCTCGCCGCCTTCGGGGCGGTTTGATTATTCATTGGGGCCTTCTCGACCTGCGTGGCGGCGGAAGCGCCTGCGGTGGTCAAGGAGAGGGCAGTCACGGCGACGGTAATGCCAAGCAGCTTTTTCATGGATGAACCTCCCGAGCAAAGTGCGACGATTTGCACATCAGTGAAGACTTGTATTCCGACCCGTTCGACGATGCGGGCCATCTCAATAGCATAGCCAAATTTCCGGGTTTTTCTTGATGCAATCCATTGGTTTTTCACGCAGGGCCGCCCGGCAATATATCCACGCTTATAAGATGGGTTTACGATGGAGGGATAATCAAATTGACTAGTCCATCTATACGGAGGCTTCAATGATCTCGATACGCTCTGCCCTATCTATGCTGCTTTGCTTGCTGCTTTCATCCGGCGCCGCGTTCGCCCAGGATGCCAAGGGCTGCAAGGATCATCCGCTCTTCACCCGCATGAGCGGTTTTTCGCTTTTCGAGTGCAAGAAAACCTACGATCAGCTGATGATCAAGGTCGATAACGATGCCAAATCGGCCAAAAATCTCAAACCCGAGGGCGATCTCACCACCCTCGCTTACATCTTCAAGAAGAGCGCCGAGGCGCCGGCCGTGCCGAGCGATCTGCAGATCATGCGCAACTACCAGAATGCCGCCAAGCAAAAGGGCGGGGAAGTGCTGGTCGACCGCCCCGGCTACACCGCCATGAAATTCAAGCGGGACGGCGGCGGTAACGTTTACGCGGTGGTCAGCACGGGGAACGGCGGCTTCCGGCTCTATGTGAATATTCTCGAAGAGAAGGCCATGACCCAGGAAGTCACGGCCAACCTGATGTGGGAGACGCTGCAAAAGGAAGGCTTCATTGCCTTGCAGATCAATTTCGATACCAACAAGGCGGTGATCAAGCCTGAATCCCTGCCGCTGGTGAAGCAGATCGTGGATTTGATGAAGAGCCAGCCGAACCTGAAGGTCTCCATCGAGGGCCACACCGACGCCCAGGGCACGCCGGCCGCGAACAAGACGCTGTCGCAGGATCGCGCCAAGGCAGTGGTTGCCGCCGTGGCCGCCGAAGGCATCAAGGCCGATCGCATGACGGCGGTCGGCTGGGGGCAGGAAAAGCCGGTGGCCGATAACCGTACCGAGGAAGGTCGGGCGAAGAACCGCCGGGTCGAATTGGTCAAAAAGTAGGTCTCTTCCAATCCCCATCAACGGCGCCCGCGTGGCGCCGTTTTTTTGCCTTCCGCCTGGAACGGCCGCGGCCGGTTTACGCGGCGCCTCCATGGCTCGGCGCCTCCGCACCGCCACAGCGAAGCCTCAGCCATACCCCCCGAATCTCCCCCCGCTTAGGGGGGATTGCGTCGCCCTCCCGATTCCTAAGATGCCGACAGGATCGGCGGCCGGACTGTCGCCGGGGCAAGGGCATCCCTTGTTCAACCTGAAACCACGCGCATTTCAACAAGGAGACAAGCATGCATGAATTTCGCCTCGCGCTGATGGCCGCCGCGATAGCCGCGCTATCGAGCGGTGTCATGGCGCAGAACAACGACGTCAAGATCGCCCACATCGTCGACAAGAGCGGCCCGATGGAGCCGTACGCCACCGCCAGCAACATCGGCCTGATGATGGGCATCGAGTACGCGACCGGCGGCAAGATGGAAGTTGCCGGCCGCAAGATCACCGTCCAGATGAAAGACAGCCAGCTGAAGCCGGATTACGGCAAGAGCCTGCTGCAGGCGGCCTACAAGGATGAAAAGGTCGATTTCGCGGTCGGTCCGACCAGCTCGGCCGTGGCGCTGGCGATGATCCAGGTTGCACGCGAGAACAAGAAACTGCTCATCATCGATTCAGCGGCGGCGGAAAACCTCACCGGGGAGAAGGGCAGCCGCTACGTCTTCCGCACCGGGCGCAATTCCGACCAGGATGCCTACGCCAACGCCATGGTGCATGGCCGCGCCGGCAATTACATCGCTACCTTGGCGCCTGATTATTCCTACGGACGGGAAGGCATCGCCTCCTTCAAGGAAGCCCTGAAGGGCACGCCGGGCAAGCTGGTGGACGAGGTTTACGCGCCGGCCAATAACACCGACTTCACGTCCCAGGCCACCCGCCTCTTCAATGCGCTCAAGGACCAACCCGGGCGCAAACTGATCTGGATTCTCTGGGCCGGCTCGGGCAATCCGTTCAAGATCATGGACCTCGACCCCAAGCGCTACGGCATCGAGATCGTCACCGGTGGCAACATTCTTTCCGCCATGGCCACCTACCGCTCCCTGGTCGGCTCCGAGGGCGCCACCCACTACTACTTCCAGTGCCCGAAGAACGCCGCCAACGACTGGCTGGTCAAGGAGCACAAGCAGCGTTACAAGGTGCCGCCCGATTTCTTTACCGCCACCGGCATGATGACCGGCATCGCCATCGTCGAAATGCTCAAGAAAACGAATGGCAAGACCGATGACACCGAACTGCTGATCAAGACCCTCAAGGGCATGGCTTTCGATGGACCGAAGGGCCGGGTCTATTTCAACAAGGACAACAACCAGCTCATGCAGCCGATGTATCACTTCCGCATCAAGCTCGACCCGGCGATGGACAATTCGCCTACCAAGGGCGTCGGCGAGGATTGCATCCGCGAAATCGGCATCAACGACATGAAATTCCCGGTGCGGAAACTGACCGACTAATCTCCTCTGAGGGTGCGGTCGCGTTCAGCTGTGGATGGTGACCGGCCCGAAGCGACGGAAACGTTTAGCCCGCCTTGCCCTCGGCGGGCTTTTTCTTTCGGTTGCCTAAAGAGGTGGCGAAATCGGCAGTTGATGAACTTTGGCATGGCGGAGGCGAGGGGCGTGCCGCCTGCTACTATTTTCGCTTCCAAGCGCGAGCTGCATTCAAAGCCTGATCAAGTTGTTGCGGATCAAGCCTTTTTTCAAGGATATCCCGGCTTTCTTCAGCCAGCTCATGGCCTTGCGCGCTGGAAATTACCCACCAGAAGTAGGCCATTGCTTCATCTTTCTTTATTCCCTGGCCCTCGGCATACATTACGCCCAAGTGATACTGCGCCGCCGCATGGCCGCGGTCGGCCGCTTTTCGATACCAGTAGACGGCTTTTTGAAAATCCTGAACAGTGCCGGCACCTTCCGCATACATGACGCCCAGGCTGTACTGGGCGAGCGCGTTGCCCCGATCGGCGGCCTTGCGATACCAAAAGACTGCCTGCTTGTCGTCCTTGGGAATACCAGTTCCGGAGGCGTACATGACCGCGAGGTTATATTGCGCAATCGCGTAGCCATAGTAAGCCGCTTTGCGATTCCAGTGCGCCGCCTGTTTTTCGTCTTTCGCGATTCCCTTCCCGTCTGCATATGCCAAAGCGAGGTTATACACGGCCTTTGCATTCCCATCGGCGGCTGCCCTACGCCACCAGTAAACGGCCTGTTGATCGTCCTGAGGTACTCCTTTACCCTCGGCATACATGGTGCCTAAGTCGGCTTGAGCAGGGGCAAAATCTTTCTCGGCCAATTTTCTTAATTTGGCTAAGGCGCCGGGATAATCTTTTCGCTTATACAACGCGACGGCTTGTCCTAGTTCGTTTGCACAGGAGCCGTTCTCCCATGGCATGAAAGGGTTTGCGTCGTAGCACCACGGAGTCGGTTGTTGCGAAAAGTATTCGAGTCCGCACGAGCGGTCCCACGTGTTAAACGGGTCGCAGGTTTCGTTATATTCCTGCTGCCAGCCGCCGGTTCTTACTCCTAAGCCATCCGGATTAATAGTCGTTTCCTCGTTATGGATGGATAGATCATCAGGTGGTGGAATGACGCCAATCGATTTTGCGCGCCGGCCGGCTTCAGGGTGGCGGGCGAAAATGGGCTGGCCTTTTGGCAGCCCGGACTCGATGTTTTCACGAGGAACCTGCGCCGATGAGGAAATAGTAAGAGCCTCCGGCGCTGGAAGTGTGGCTTCTGATACAGCGGCGGACGCTTGGTCCGGACGGGGCAGCTGGCGTTTTTGGGTGCTCAGCGTGGGTGGCGTGCGATGAGCGACAGGGGAGGGTTGAATCGACCGAATCGGCTCCTCTGGGGCGGGTAATTCAATGAAGCGAGCATCGATTGGCGCCGGGCGCTGTTGGGAGTGTGGCGATCTGAGCATAACAGCGGCCAACACCCAAGAGGCGAGCAAGCAGGTGGCGAGTGCGAGCGGACCCGTGACCGGCAATCGGCGCCAAGGCGTTCCATAGCTGGTTGTACGCGCGCCTTTCATGGGCGATGGCGCTTCATTTGTCAGGTTTCACCGCAATTAGGAAGTGTTGAGCCCCTGCGGCCCGCGCCTCAAGCATTGCGTGTACCACGATGCCTTGGGGAACCTCGGTGTCGGCTGCGACGATGACGTCCATGTTCGGGCCGCGAAGGAGGGGCTTGAGCGTGGATGCAAGCATATTCACCGCGACTGGCGTCTCATTGATATATATTTGACCATCCCTCCGGACGGACAGGGTGATCGGCTGCGTGGTGTTCGTCGCCGCGGCTTCCCCCTTGGGCAGGTTAACGGCAAGCGAATGCAAGTTCTGCATTGCCAATGATGCCAGCATAAAAGTGGCAAGCAGGAAGAACATGACGTCGATCATCGGAATGATCTCGATGCGGCCCCGCTTATGGGCCCTTGATCTACGCACCTTCACGAGACGCTCCCCGTACCTGCCCATCAAGGCGGATATGATCGATGAGACGTGTGCCCAAGCGCTCCATCTCGTCGATGGTGTTCGATTGACGAGAGGAGAAAAAATTATAAGCAAAGAGGGCGGGAACGGCGATTACCAAGCCGAGCGCGGTTACGATCAGCGCTTGTGCAACTCCGCCGGTAATGCCCGAGGGGTCCAATAGGCCGGCACTCCCGATCAATTTGAAGGCATCCATCATTCCTGCGATAGTGCCCAATAGACCTAGCAGCGGGGCGGCTGTAACGATGGTCTCCAAGACCCATAGTCCGCGTCCCAGTGATTTTTGGATTAAAAGAGCCTCATCGCCAGCGCGGGATTCAACCCACCAAATTGGCTTGTTCCGGTTCTCCATGATGGTGCCGAGGAAGCGGGCGAAGTAATTTCGGTTGCCGATTGCATTGAGGTGGTGCTCAAGATCGGGCCAAGGGAACCCGAACGTTTCGATGAGATCGACGACGTGTGCCGGAAGGCGCACATAACGCAAATAGATGTAAGCCTTGTCAATTGCGATGACCAAGCCCAAAAAGGCCAACAACATGAGCGGATAGACAACAATGCCTCCGTAACCCAGGGCGTTCAATGCGCTAAGAATATTGTCCGTCACTTGCATGCTCCCTTGTTGGCCGTTGCTCAAGGCATTCATACTAATACAATTACATATTTTCCTGGCGGTTTTTGCCTGCCGACCCGCTTGGCGCCTGCCGCAAGGTATTGGATGGCGCCAATTTCCATTGCCTACTTCGCTGCAAATTGAAGGGCTCTTCGCTCAACCCAAGATATTTTCAGAATCAAAACCCATCTAAGCGTTCAGCCCAAAGGCAATGAAATCGGGATTGAGAAATTTCGGTTTGGCGTAAGTCAGCGGCTGGCCATCTATGGTCTCGATCGAACCACCGGCGGCGAGCAGGATGGCGTGACCGGCCGCGGTGTCCCACTCGCTGGTCGGTCCGAAACGTGGATAGAGATCGGCCAATCCCGCCGCCAGCAAGCAAAACTTCAGCGAACTGCTGCTCAGTTGCCGGTTATGGACGGGTTTGTCCGCGAGATAGCGGTCGAGTGCCTCGCGGCTGCCGTAAGAGCGGCTTGCGAGTACGGTCAGTCCTTCGGCTGGCGGGCGGCGGGCGGAAATGGGCTTTTCAGGTTCGTCGTTCCGGCAATGGGTGGCGGTATCCGGGCCCCCTGCGGCATAAAGGTCGCCGGTCACCGGCGCGTAGATCACGCCCAGCACCGGCACGCCCTGGTGGATGAGGCCGATATTGACGGTGAATTCCCCGGTCCGCTCGACGTAGCTGCGGGTGCCGTCCAGGGGGTCGACCAGCCAGAAAGTGCCATGCAAGAGCTCTGGCGAACCCCCAGCGGCGTGGCGTTCCTCCGAAATTGCCGGAATATCCGGTGCCAGGCGGTGCAGGGCCGGCAGGATGATGGCCTCGGCGGCATGGTCGGCCGCCGTCACCGGTGTGCCGTCGGCCTTGGTTTCACTGCCACTATCCGCACCGTTGTAACACTTTAGGATGGCTTCCCCCGCTTCACGGGCGATATTTTTGAGGGTAGGCAGGAAGGTGGCGAAAACGGCTTCGGTCATGGGTTCTCCGTAAGTAGTGAGGCATCGCGGCATTGCTGGCCGAACGATGGGCGCGGCATGTGTTCAATTGTCGTGGCGAGCGGTTCGCATTATCGCTTTGGCGTCCATATGAGCCCTTCCGCACAGAAGACGTTTCTATTTTCCTTAAGATCGTTCTTCGTATTTTTCATAACCTTATTCCGACGGCGAAATGCCAGGGCGCTGGATCGTATCGACAGCATTGCGATGCCGGGGGCGCCGTAAAGTTTCCTCGGCCTCGTTGGGAATCTCCGGGAGTCATGAATCCGCATGAACGTATTTGTGTTGTGCACCGGCCGTTCAGGCTCGGTCACCTTCATCAAGGCCTGCGCCAACATCGAAAATTTCTCGGCGGCGCATGAATCGCTCTCGCATGCGCTTGGCGCGCGGCGACTCGCCTACCCCGCCAACCACATCGAGGCCGATAATCGCCTGAGCTGGATTTTGGGGCGGCTGGACGAGGCGTATGGCGACAACGCCTGCTATGTCCATCTCCAGCGCGATCTCCTTGAGACGGCACGTTCCTTCCAGGCGCGCTACGACCGCGGCATTATCCAAGCCTATCGTACTCAGATCATCATGGGCGGGGAAGGGCTCAATCCCGGCCTGGATAGCATCGATTTCTGCATCGACTATTGCCGGACGGTGGATGCCAACATCCGGGCTTTCCTCAAGGATAAAACCCGGAAAATGAATTTCTCGCTTGAACGAGCCAAGTCCGACTTTCCGACGTTCTGGGAGTGGATCGGCGCCACCGGTAACTTCGATGCCGCCATGTCGGCCTGGGATGTCCGCCACAACGCCACTGCCGGTAACAAGAAGGTCGCCCACGCTTGATCGATGCGCGGCGTAGCCGGTGCATTTCGTCCAGACAAGGAGTTCTCATGGAATCCAGCGAAGATAAAAACCTGACCTTCGTTCCCCACAAGATCGGCAGCGATGATCGGGCCCTGCGCTACGGGCATGACGGCGGCGTGCTATGGCTGACGGGTTTGTCGGCCTCCGGTAAGTCCACCCTGTCGATGGCGCTGGAACAGGCGCTCCTGAAACTCGGCTACTCCTGTTACGTGCTCGATGGCGACAATGTTCGGCATGGCCTCAATGCCAATCTCGGCTTCAGTCCCGAAGATCGCACCGAGAACATCCGACGGGTGGGCGAGGTGGCGGCCTTGTTTGCCGATGCGGGGCTCATTTGCATTACCGCCTTCATCTCCCCCCGTGCCGAGGACCGCACGGCCGCCCGGCGCGCCTGCCGTGCGCCGTTTCATGAAATTTATGTGGCGACGGACCTCACGACCTGCGAATCGCGGGACCCGAAAGGCCTCTACCGCAAGGCCAGAGACGGCTCACTCAAAGAATTCACCGGCATTAGCGCGCCCTACGAGCCGCCGGAAAATCCCGAGTTGCTGATCGATACGTCGCGCGAGCCGATCGAGGCCAGCCTGAGCCGGTTGGTGGCTTATGTGGCCAGCGCTTTTCCGCTCCGCGTGCCGGAACGCATGATGGGCATGGAAACCTTGCCGGCGGAGCGTCGGAGTGCGGTATGGCCGGGGGCACGAAGTTTCGGGCCGCCGACGAATTCGCAATGGAACCGCCGCGCGGGTGATCGGACGGCGTAGGCAACGCCTGACCCGGGCAATGCAGCGCGCTGCGGCCGAGGCAAAGCCGTCGCTTCATCGTCGACGCGTTCAGTTATGGCGGCCCCCTTCTTCGCCCTACGACAAGAAAATGCGGTCGCGAAGCCGGCGCGTCGATAACGCCGCGCCGGACAAAGACAAGCTAGTGCCGATAAATGTAGACGGTTTCCTGCTCCCATTCGCCCAGGAACAGGTTGGCGACTTCCTCGCTGCTGGCGTGAATGTCTTCCGGCACATCGAACGCACCGTGGCTGGCGCCGATGCGATGTTGCAAGGATGGGGTTTCCATGGGCACCAGCTTGGCGATGGGACGGCCGTCACGGGCAATCACGACTTCCTGCTCGTGACCTTGCTCGATCGCCTCCACCAGGCGGGAAAAATTCGACATGGCTTGCAATATATTTATTGAGTTCATGGTGAGCCTCCTTTTAAACCACCCTAGTTCGGGCCGGAGGGCGGGTCAAGGTAAATCGGAGAATTCACGCAAAGGCATCGGGCACCGGCGGGAAGGCGCGGGAAACACGCAAGTTGAGCGGGCCGCCGAGCTGGGCATCAGCGGTGCGCCTCATTCCAGCGCGAACGGCGTCGTGTGCTGAACGCGTAGCGTTGTGGATAGCGCTACCCGTTAGCGCGGTTCCTGGTTCCGGCCCTGTCCGGCTGGCGGCACATTTCTGTGCCCGAGCCCGTTGAGCGAATCGGCTCTAATTGGAAACCGGCTGCGAACCCTGGGTCAGACGCCATTTCTGGTCGCGCAGCATGACCGTCAATTCCGCGGCGCGAACGGGCGGAGTGAAGAAATAGCCCTGCACCCGCGGACAGCCGTTGGTGTGAAGATAATTGAGCTGCGCCTGCGTTTCCACGCCCTCGGCGATGACCCCGAGGTTCATCGCCCGCGCCATGGAAATGACGGTGAGGGTGATGGCGGCGTCGTTGGGGTCGGTGGTGATGTCGTTGACGAAGGAACGGTCGATCTTGAGCGTGTCGAGTGGCAGGCGCTTCAAGTAGGCGAGGCTCGAATAGCCGGTGCCGAAATCGTCGAGCGAGAGTTGGACCCCGAGTTGCTTGAGGTTGCGCAGGGTTTCGGCCGATTCGTCGATGCTCGCCATCAGCATCGATTCCGTCACTTCGAGCACCAATCCGCTGCTGGGCAGGCCACTGGACGCCAAGGCATCGGCAACGACCACTTCCAGCGACGATTCGCGGAACTGCCGCGCCGACAGATTGACGCCGACCTTGATCGCATCGAGCCCGTCGGCCCTCCAGGCGGCGTTCTGGCGGCAGGCTTCGCCGAGGACCCAGTTGCCGATGGGGACGATAAGGCCGGTATCTTCCGCCAATGGAATGAACTTGATCGGCGGTACCAGCCCATGGCCCGGACGGTTCCAGCGGATCAGCGCCTCGGCTTCGACCACCTTGCCGCTGGCGAGGTCGATGATCGGCTGGTAAAAGACTTCGAATTCCTTGTTTTCCAAGGCGCGGCGCAGGCCGGCTTCCATCTCCAGGCGCTCGCCGGTGCGGCGGTTCATGTCTTCGGAGTAGAACCGGACTGCTTTGAGGCCGCCGCTCTTGGCGCCCATGGCCGCGACTTCGGCGTTGCGGATAAGCGTTTCGGCATCGTCCCCGTCGCGCGGATAAAGGCAGATGCCGATGCTGGCGCTAATGACCACTTCGCCGCACGCGAGCATGAAGGGCTGTGAAATGCGGGCGTTGATCTTCTCGACGAGCGGGATGGCGTTGAAGTCCGGCGGCAGGTCGGTGAGCAGGACCACGAACTCGTCGCCGCCCAGTCGGGCGACGCTGTCGCGCGGGCGCACCGAGGTCAGCAGGCGCTCGCCGAGTTCGCGCAGCAGCGCATCGCCGGCATCGTGACCGTAGGCGTCGTTGACCAGCGCGAAACGGTTGAGCGCGATGAGGATGACGCCGAGCGAGTGCCCGTTCCGAGAAGCGTCCGCAGCGGCAAGCTCGATGCGCTCGAACAGCAGCTTGCGGTTGGCGAGTCCGGTGAGGGCATCGTAGTGGGCATAGCGTTCGATCTGTTCTTCCTGCCGCTTACGCGCCGTCATGTCGTTCATGACCGAGACGTAGTGCGAAACCACGCCATGTTCGTCTGGCACCGGCGTGACCGTCAGTTCCTGCCAAATGACGCTGCCGTCCTTGTGGAAGTTTTTGAGCAGGGCGGCGCCTTCTCGCTTTTCCCGCAACGCGGCGCGAATTTCGACCAGGCCTTCCTGGCCGGTCTCGCCGCCAAGCAGGAAGCGGCTGTTGTGGCCGATGACTTCGGCGGCGGCGTAGCCGGTCAAGCGCTCGAAAGCGGGATTGACGTAGATGATCGGGTGGTGGCCGCAGATCGCATCGGTGATGATGATGGCGTTGGCGCAATGCGAGACGGCGCGTTCAAGCAGGCGCAGCCGCCCCTCGGCACGCTGGTGTTCGGCCCGGCCGCGCAAGGCGTTGATGCCGAAGGCGAGGTCGGCCACCAGTTCCTGCAGCAATTCGAGTTCGGATGGCGCAAAGGCATCCTCGGCGTTCGAGCTGACGCATAGGCAGCCCAAGACTTCTCGGTTGGCGATCAAGGGCAGCGCCACCGAAGCGAGCGGCAAGGGCAACATGAATTCCTTGCAGCCGCGGGAGCAGGCGAACCAATGGGCGTCATCCCGGAAAACCAACGGTTCGCCGCTCCGGATCACCTGGCTGGCGATGCCGTTATCAACCTCGACACGGGCGCAATTGCGATATTCCTGTCCTGGGCTGGCACACATCGAGACGGCGAAATCCCCTTGTTCGCCGCGCGGCAGCAGGCCGACCCAGATCAGCGGGTAATTGCCGAGATCGGTCATGTGATGCAGGATTCCCGTGAGCAATTCATGCTCCGACCGTGCCCGGACGAGGATATCGTTGCAGTCATGCACCAGCCGCAAGGTGCGGTTCAGGCGTTCGACTTCCCGTCTTTCGAATTGGCTGTCGCGGCAATCGCAAATATAGGCGATGGTCGTCCGGCCCGTTTCATCACCCAGGTGTTGCAGCCGCACTTCGAGCGGAATCGTCGCACCATTCTTGTGGCGGCCCGGCAGCTTGAATCTGGCGTCCGCATTGTTGGCAGCATCCTCCGTACCGCTGGCTTTTCCTTGCACGCCCGGCAGCGCCGTTTCCACCGGTTGGGCGATAAGGTCGGCGGCGGCATAACCCAGAAGCGCCAGAAATTCCGGATTGGCGTGGGCGATGATCCCGCACTCGTCGATGATCACGGCGGGCAGCGGCGCCGAGGCGAGCGCTTCGGCGACCAGCGCGCGGGCGGTGGAAAGGGAAAAGCTAGGCTGATTCAAGTTGCATCCTTCGGAACACGGGTTGCCGTTCCAGAATTTTTGGTAATTCATCGAAGAGTTCGCGTTTGCAGACGAACTGCTGTGCGCCGACGGCAGCCGTGCTCCGCCGGCATTCCTCGTCGTCCAGGAGGGAAATCACGATGACGCCGATATCGGGATCATCGTTGTGAAGTCGTTCGGCGACTTCCAATCCGCTCAGGCCGGGCATTTTCATGTCCACGAAAACCATGTCGGGATGCGAATGCCGGATGGCGGCCAGTCCATCCTCGCCGTTGCTGGCGCTGGCGACGACCCCGACGCCGGGGAAACGCGTCAGCAAGTCATTGAATGCCGCGAGGAAAAGCTGGCTGTCGTCGATGGTGAGGATGCGAAGCATGAAATCTCCGGCCGATGCCGGAGGGAAACCGGGGCATCGAATGGGCCTATCCTAAAGGGCGTAGCTCATTCCGCATATAGGGGAATACC
>JAPUEC010000119.1 GCA_027492775.1 Rhodocyclaceae bacterium | reverse complement strand
CGAACCGACCTACACGGATTTGCAATCCGGTGCATAACCGCTTTGCTATCGCGCCCCGGGAAAAACTTGGCCCGGGGTTTCAACCGGAGAACCGGCGGGAAAGCCGTTTCAACTTTCCCTGGAATTCTGGAGCGGCAGAAGAGTCTCGAACTCTCGACCTCAACCTTGGCAAGGTTGCGCTCTACCAACTGAGCTACTGCCGCTTGAGCGAGCGCGAATTATAGGGCCTGCCGACATAAAGTCAACGGGGATCAGGTTCTCCGCGAGATTTCCGGCCACGCCATGCGCAGGTAGTAGCCCATGGACCAAAGCGTCAACGCAGCGGCGACCCAGATCAACCAGCCGCCGACTTCCTGGGTGTCGAAGCCGAGAAAAGGAACGTGATAAAGCAGGAGCGGAATGGCGACCATCTGCGAAATCGTCTTGATCTTGCCCAGCATCGAAACGGCAACGCTCTTGGAAGCGCCGATGCTCGCCATCCACTCACGCAGGGCGGAAATGGTGATTTCCCGGCCGATGATGACGCTGGCGACGATGGCATCGGTGCGTTCGAGTTGCACGAGGATGATGAGGGCGGCGGCGACCATGAGCTTGTCAGCGACCGGGTCGAGGAAGGCGCCGAAGGCGGAAGTCTGGTTGAGCTTGCGCGCGAGATAACCATCCGCCCAATCGGTCAGTGCCGCCGCGACGAAAATTACCGTTGCCAGCAGATTGCGCTCATAAAGGCTCATCCAGCCGACGGGCAGATAAAACACGGCAAGCAGCATCGGGATGGCGGCAATGCGCAACCAGGTGAGAAGGATGGGCAGGTTGAAAGGCATTCAGTGCAACGCAGCATAAATTTGTTCGGCCAGCTCCCGGCTGATCCCCGGGACTTCGGCCAGTTGGTCGATCGTCGCGCCCAGCACGCCAGGCAATCCGCCGAATCGGGTCACCAATAGCTTGCGCCGCGCTGGCCCGATGCCCGGGATGCTTTCCAGTTTCGAGGTCTTGCGGGGCTTGCCGCGCTGGTTGCGGTGGCCAGTGATGGCGAAGCGGTGCGCTTCGTCGCGGATTTCCTGAATCAAATGTAATGCCGGGTGTTCCGCAGGCAATTGTAACGGTTTCCGCCCGTCCGCGAAAATGAGGGTTTCCAGTCCCGGACGGCGGTCTTCGCCCTTGGCGACACCGACCATGGGGATGGTGCTGAGCCCGAGGTCGCCGAGGGCGCCATGGGCGGCTGAAATCTGACCCTTCCCGCCATCGATGAGGATGAGATCGGGCGCCGTGCCCTCGCCCGTCGCCACGGCGTCGTAACGGCGCGTCACCGCCTGGCGCATGGCGGCGTAGTCGTCGCCGGCCTGGATGTCGCGGATATTGAAGCGGCGGTAATCTGACTTGCGCATTCCGTTGGTTTCGAACACGACGCAGGAAGCCACTGTGGCCTCGCCCTGAGTATGGCTGATGTCGAAGCATTCGATGCGGCAGAGCGTTTCGCCCAGGCCCAGCGCCTCCTGCAAAGCGAGCAGGCGTTTTTCCTGAACCGCCGTCGCCTGCCGCCGCGCGGTGATGGCAAGGTTGGCATTCTGTCGCGCCATGTCCATCCAGGCACGGTGAGTGACGCTGCGGGGCGCCGCGACGATTACCGGGCGACCGACGAGCTGGGCGAGCGAGGAAGCGAGCTCGTCCTCCCCGGCTTCCTTGGGCAGCGGTTCGGCCAGGATGCGCACCGGCGCCGGATGGGCGCCGTAGTGCTGAAGCAGGAAGGCGCAAACCGCCTCTTCGGGCGTCGAGTCCGTCGCGTTGACCGGGAAGTGCTGACGATCTCCCAGGTGCCGTCCGCCGCGCACCATCGCCAGATTGACGCAGAGCAGCCCGGCGTCGCGTACCGCGACGACGATATCGACGTCCTCGTTCTTGTTGCTGGAGACGAACTGCCTCTCCTGCAACTGCCGTAACGACTGGATCTGATCGCGATAGATTGCCGCCTGCTCGAACGCCATGCGTTCGGAGGCCGCTTCCATGGCACCGGAAAGCCGCTTGATCGCCTCGTGGTGCTTGCCGAGAAGGAAGAGCGAAGCGAGCTGCACGTCTTCCGCATAGGCTTCCGGCGTCGGCAAACCGACGCAGGGGCCGCTGCAGCGCTTGATCTGGTAGAGCAGGCAGGGGCGCGAACGGTTGGCGAAGACCGATTCCTCGCAGGTCCGCAGCCGGAACATTTTCTGCAACAGGTGAATGCTTTCACGCACCGCCGCGCTGGAAGGAAAGGGGCCGAAATAATCCGACTTGCGATCCGGATTGCCGCGGAAGAACCCCAGGCGCGGAAAAGGATCGCGCGTCAGGACGATGTAGGGATAGGACTTGTCGTCGCGGAAGAGGATGTTGTAGCGCGGCGCCAGAGACTTGATGAGGTTGTTTTCAAGCAGTAGCGCTTCCGCTTCCGAGCGCGTTACCGTGGTTTCGATGGCGGCGATCTGGCCCACCATGTGGGCGATGCGCGGGCTCGCCAGATTTCCTCGGAAATAGGAGGAAACCCGCTTTTTCAGGTTCTTGGCCTTGCCGACGTAGAGCACCTTGCCGTCGGCGTCGAGCATGCGATAGACGCCCGGCAGGTCGGTCAGCGAGGCGAGAAAGGCTTTGGCGTCGAAACTCATCCGTCCAGGTGGCTGCGAATACCGACGAAGACCGCGTCGAAGCTTTCCTGCGTGATGCGACCGGTCCGCCAGTTGTAACCGCTGGTGTGATAGCTGTCGAACAGCACCGGCGCGCCAGCGCCGGGCATTTGATGGCGAACGTTGTGTCCGAAGACGAAGTCCTTGGCGCGGCAACCAAAGGCGCGCAGCACCGATTGATGCGCAATCGCCCCGAGCGCCAGGATCGCCCGCAAGTTAGGCATCGCCGCAAGCTCAATCTTGAGGAAATCGTTACAGCGCCGGATTTCCTCGGGCGTTGGCTTATTGGCCGGCGGCAGACAGCGCACGGCGTTGGTAATGCGGCAATCGATCAATTGCATGGCCGGATTGGCCCAGCCATCCTCCGCCAGCGGCGTTGCGGCGGTGGCGAAGCCAAAACGGTGAAGCGCCGGATAGAGCAATTCCCCGGCAACGTCGCCGGTGAAAGGGCGACCGGTGCGGTTGGCGCCCTTCTCTCCCGGCGCGAGCCCGACCACCAGCAGGCGAGCCGACAAATCGCCAAAGGCGGGAACGGGGAGCGCATGCCAATTCGGGTCGCGCTGGCGGATGTTCGCGAGGTGGTCGGCCAAGCGCGGACAGGCCGTGCAACCAAGGGGATCGACGAATGCAGACATGGCGCCGATGTTACCATGCACAGCCATGCGCAATCGTTGGGACATCTTCTGCCGCGTCGTCGATAACCACGGCGACATTGGCGTCTGCTGGCGCCTTGCCCGCCAACTCGCGGCGGAGCATCGACTTGCCGTCTGCCTCTGGCTGGACGACCTCGGCAGCCTCGTTCCATTGCAGCCTAGCGTCGATCCGGCGCTCGCCCGGCAAACCGTCGCCAAAGTCGAAGTGTGTCGCTGGGGCGAGAATTTCTCAGGGGCAACCGCCGCGGAAGTGGTAATCGAGGCGTTCGCCTGCGAGCTCCCGCAGGAGTATCTCGCCGCCATGCAGCGCAGCGCGACACCCCCACTCTGGATCAACCTTGAATATCTGAGCGCCGAAGCGTGGGTGGAAGGCTGTCACGGCCTCTCCTCACCACATCCCGCCCTGGCGCTGAACAAACACTTCTTCTTCCCCGGATTCACGGCACGCACCGGCGGTCTATTGCGGGAGCAGACGCTGTTCGCGGAACGGGACGCCTTCCGTAGCGACCTGCCCGCTCGGCAGCATCTGGAGGTCAGCCTCTTTTGCTACGACAACGCACCGGTCGGCCCGCTGCTCGACGTGTGGGCGGCCGGGTCGCAGGCCATCCGCTGCCGCGTGCCGCCTGGCAAGCCGCTGGCGGCGGTAGCTCGCCATTGGGGGGGGGCAGGCCCTTGGCGACGCGGCAATCTGCTAGTCGAACCCATTCCTTTCCTGCCGCAGTCGGAATACGACCGTCTACTCTGGAGTTGCGATGTGAATTTCGTGCGTGGCGAGGATTCCTTCGTGCGCGCCCAATGGGCGGGCCGTCCATTTGTCTGGCAGATTTACCCGCAAGCCGAGGACGCGCATCTGGCCAAGCTTGAAGCCTTTCTCGATCGCTATCTCGCTGCCTTGCCGGAGAACGCAGCAACAGCGACCCGCGAGATGTTCCTCGCCTGGAACCAGGGCGGCGAAGTCGCGAACGCCTGGGTAGGTTTCGAAGCCATGCACCCTGCTCTTTCAAGTCACGGCCTAGCCTGGGCGGAAGGGTTGGCCACCAACGGCGATCTTGCAACGAACCTCGTCAATTTCTGTGCATACCAGATATAATATCGGGTTCATTTTTCCCCCGAATTTTTAAGGTTCGAGACTCCCCGATGAAAACAGCTCAGGAAATCCGCGTCGGCAACGTAATCATGGTCGGCAACGACCCGCTGGTCGTGCAGAAGGCCGAATACAACAAGTCCGGCCGCAATTCGGCCGTGGTCAAGATGAAGCTTAAGAACCTGCTGACCGGCAGCGCTTCGGAATCCGTCTACAAGGCGGACGACAAGTTCGAAGTTGTCGTTCTTGAACGCAAGGAATGTACTTACTCCTACTTCTCCGATCCCATGTACGTGTTCATGGACGAGGAGTACCACCAGTTCGAAATCGAAGCCGAGAACATGACCGACGCCCTCAAGTACCTGGACGACGGCATGCCGGTCGAAGTGGTGTTCTACGACGGCAAGGCCATCTCGGTCGAGCTGCCGAATTCGGTCGTCCGCGAAGTCGAATACACCGAACCCGCCGTCAAGGGCGATACCTCCGGCAAGGTCATGAAGCCGGCGCGCATCAAGCCCTCCGGTTTCGAACTGCCGGTGCCGGCCTTCGTTGAAATCGGCGACAAAATCGAAATCGACACCCGCACCGACGAGTATCGCAACCGGGTGAAGTAATCGCTTCGACGCACTGACCGCCAATGGGCAGCTTCGGCTGCCCATTCCGTTTGGGGCGCTACATGAGCCCTCCTGCAAATGCGCGTGTCGTGCTAACCTTTCAACACTGGACTTTTACGCAGGTTTTTGGATTATCCGCCGCCATGAAACGTAGCTGGATTGAACGCAACTTCGGCTGGATACGCGACGATTTCATGCGCATGGTCGCGCAATTGAAACGCGGCGAAACCTGGGTCGTCATCGGCATGCTGGCGATCTTCTTCCTCATCGCCTTCTTCGTTCTTCGCCTGGCGCTGCGCTCCGATACCATGTTGCGCGCCCTGCATCCCACCATGATGATCTGCCGCGAATTGGGCGAAAACTCCGTCGCGTTCCTGATGATCGCCATGTTCTTTTTCGTGCTCACCGCCCTTGCGGCGCTGGGCGAGATGCTCACCTACATCGACTGCAAGCGCATGCGCGCCCGTTTCGGAGCGCGCGAGGCGCTCCGGGGCATCGCCAGTTGGGGCGCCGCTGCGCTGGTGATCGGATTGGGCGTCCTGATATTCCTCGACAGCCGATGCGCCTGAGCGCTCGCACCGGAACAACGATAGCGCGATGAAAATACTGGTAGTCGACCATTCCGTTTCCGAAAGAACTGCGATCGGGCGCCATATCGAGCACCTGGGCGGATCGGCCGTCTTGACCGGCTGCGGGCTGGAGGCGGTCGCCGCCTTTGCGCAGGAAATGCCGGACATGGTCCTGCTTGACGTCGCGCTCCCCGACATCACCGGCTATGAAGTCGCGCGGCGCATCCGCGCCAGCGAAACTTCAGGAAACTGGACGCCGATCATCTTCGTCACCGCCATGTCGCGCGACGAGGATGTGGAACAAGGCATCGCCGCCGGCGGCGACGACTACCTTTTCAAGCCGATCAGCCGGGCCGTGCTCTCGGCCAAAATCCGCGCCATGCACCGCATCGTCCAGATGCGAACTTCCCTGCTGGTATTGACGCGCCAGCTCGACGCGGCCAATCAGGAACTGGTGCGGGTATCCGCCAGCGACGGCCTGACGGGCATTCCCAACCGCCGCTATTTTGATGAAACGCTCAATCGCGAGTGGCGGCGCTGCCGGCGCAATGGCAGCGAACTGGCGCTGATCATGTGCGACGTCGACCATTTCAAGCGCTTCAACGATCTTTACGGCCACCAGACGGGCGACGAGTGCCTGCGGCGAGTAGCGCGAGTATTGACCCAAGCTTCCGATCGCGCCGGCGATACACCCGCCCGCTATGGCGGCGAGGAATTCGCCATTATTCTGCCCGACACCTCGGCCGAAGGCGCCGGCATCGTTGCGGAAAAAGCGCGCGAAGCAGTGATCGCGCTCGATATCCCGCACGCCCAATCCAGTTACGGCCAAGTCACCATCAGCCTGGGCGTCGCCAGCCAGATCCCCGACGAAACCGCGACCCCGGAAAAGCTAATCCAGGCCGCCGACCAGGCGCTCTATCACGCCAAACACGAGGGCCGGAATCGCCTTGCGCGCCATGCCGGCCGGAACCACCTCCAAGCGGAAACCTTGCCATGAACCAACGTCAGAGAATCTCCGTCCTCATCGTGGACGACAACGACATGATGCGCACCGTCCTGCGCGGGATTCTCCGCGCCGAGGAAGAATACGAAGTGGTCGGCGAGGCGCGCGACGGCGAGGCCGCCCTGGAACTGATCAAGCGCCTGCAGCCGCGCATTGTCTGCATGGACGTCATGATGCCGAAAATGAACGGACTCGATGCGCTGCGGGAAATCAAGATGACCTACCCGGAAACGGCGGTGGTCATGGTGACGGGCAACGCCAGCGCGGACAATGTCCAGGAAGCCATCATCAGCGGCGCCGTCGGTTTCATCGTCAAACCCTTCAACGCCGCCAAGGTGCTCAAAGCCCTCACCGCCGCGCTGCTGCCGCCCGCCGCCTGAAAACGCGGGTTTCGCTCAACTGAAGTTGTTCTTCCACTCCCGCAGGGTGGTGAAAACGCTCACCGGGTCTTCCGTGGTGGTGGCGTTGCGCCGCCGTGCCGCTTCCAGCACCGCCGGTTCGTGGCAGCGCAGGAAAGGGTTAGTGCGTTTCTCTTCGGCCAGCGTCGCGGGCACCGTCGGCCGTCCCCGCAGGCGTTCGAAAGCCGAGCGCCCGGCGCGTTGCCCAATGTCGGCATTTTCCGGTTCTACCGCGAGCGCAAAACGCAAGTTGGCCTCGGTGTATTCGTGGGCGCAATACACCAGCGTATCGTCCGGCAAAGCCGCCAGTTTCGCCAGCGAGGCCGCCATTTGCGCCGGCGTGCCTTCGAAGAGCCGTCCGCAACCGCCTCCGAACAGGGTATCGCCGCAGAAAACTGCGCCCGGGATCGCATAGGCAATATGGCCGGCGGTGTGACCCGGCACATCGATCACGGTGAATTCCGCACCCAGCACGCTCACAACATCGCCACCGGAAACCGGGCGATTACACCCTGTGATAGACTCATTCGCCGGTCCATAAACCGTGGAAACGCCGTGCGCCGCGACCAGCGCCGGGACGCCTCCCTGGTGGTCCGCGTGATGATGGGTGACGAGAATGGCCTTGAGCGACAAGCCCTCGGCCTGCAAACGCCAATTCACTGGCGCCGCGTCGCCCGGATCGACCACGACCGCATCCTGGCCGTTGCGCAGCAGCCAGATATAGTTATCCTGAAACGCAGGAATGAAATCAATTGCAAGCATGAGCGAACTATCGGTGGCGACGGGAGGAAAGTCAATTCCCGGACTCGAGTCCTGGCTTGAATCTCCGCTTGGCCGGCAGGTCGTTTCGTGGGAGCAGCAGGTGCTGGACGAGGCGGTTGCCGACGTTTTCGGCTTCAATGCCCTGCAACTCGGGATGCCGCAATGCGACTTTCTCCGAAGCAATCGCATCCCGCTGCGTCAGAAAGCGTGCGGCGCCAGCATTGCCGACGTGCGTTGCGATCTCACCGCCCTGCCCTTCGCGGCGCAAAGCGTCGATCTCATCGTCCTGCCCCACATGCTCGAATTCCATCAGGACCCGCATCAGGTATTGCGGGAGATCGAACGTGTCCTGATCCCCGAGGGCCAGCTTTTCATCACCGCCTTCAACCCCCTGTCGCTTTGGGGCGTGCGTAAAAAAATCATGCGGCGGCATGGGACCTTCCCCTGGAATGGCGACTATCTCTCCCTGCTCCGACTCAAGGATTGGCTCAAGCTGCTCGGTTTCGAAATCGACCGTGGCGCCTTTGGCTGCTATACACCGCCCTGCCATCAGGAAAAATGGCTGCGCCGGCTGCACTTCATGGAAGCCGCCGGCGATCGCTGGTGGGGATTTGCCGGCGGCGTCTACATGCTGCGCGCCATCAAGCGGGTGCGCGGCATGCGCCTGATCGAGCCGAAATGGCGCCGCGGCGGCCTGGCCGCGCGGGCGTTGAACCCCATCGCCGAAAAGAGAAACGCCAAATGAGCGAAGAGACGGTCGATATCTTTACCGACGGCGCCTGCCGGGGCAATCCCGGCCCAGGCGGCTGGGGCGCGATTCTGCGTCTGGGCGCACACGAGAAGGAAATGTGGGGCGGCGAAGCGGCCACCACCAACAACCGCATGGAGCTCATGGCCGTGATTCGCGCGCTCGGCGCCATGAAGCGGCCGGTGACGGCGCGGGTACATACCGATTCACAATACGTGCTTCGTGGCATCAGCGAATGGATTCATGGCTGGAAGCGAAACGGCTGGCGGACTTCCGACAAGAAGCCGGTCAAGAATGTCGATCTCTGGCAGGAGTTGGACCGCGCTGCGGCGACGCACCGCATCGAATGGATCTGGGTCAAGGGCCACGCCGGCCATCCCGAAAACGAACGTGCCGATGCGCTTGCCAATCGCGGCATCGACGAACTGGAACTGCAAGCATGAGAAAAATCGTCCTCGATACGGAAACCACCGGCCTCGACCCGCGCCAAGGGCACCGCATCATTGAAATCGCCTGTATCGAACTGGTCAGCCGGCGCCTGACCGGGCACCACCTGCACCGCTACATCAATCCCGAGCGCGAGATCGACGCCGGCGCGGCGGCGGTGCATGGCATCACTTTGGAATTCCTCGCCGACAAACCCAAGTTCGCCGATATCGCCGCCGAATTCATCGACTTCGTGCGTGGCGCCGAACTGGTCATTCACAATGCGCCCTTCGACATCGGCTTCCTCAACGCCGAACTGGATCGCCTCGGCATGGTGCCGATCGAGACCGTCTGCCATCGCGTCACTGACACGCTAAAGATGGCGCGCGAACGCTATCCCGGCAAGCGCAACAACCTCGACGCCCTCTGCGAACGCTACCAGATCAATAACGCCCACCGCACCTTGCACGGCGCGCTGCTCGATACCGAATTGTTGGCCGAGGTCTATTTGGCCATGACGCGGGGCCAGGACAGTTTGATCGTCGAAAGCGAAGTATCGGTGGAAACGCAAGCGCTGGCTGGTCTGGCGTGCGCCGAGCGCAAACCGCTGGTCGTGCGCCGCGCCGACGCCGAGGAGCTGGCCTTGCATGCAAGCGTGCTCGAGGCGATTCAGAAGGAGAGCCGGGGAAATTGCCTCTGGCTGGCTGAAACCGCCGCTGAGGCGGCCGTGGAAGCGGAAGCGGCATAACGGCCGCTTCACGCCGGTCTTACAGCGCCAGCAATGTCTGCCGGCCGCACCAGCTCTTTTCCGGCGCCAGCGTTATCGCCGGTTCGACGCTCGCCGCTTCGACGCAGAGCATGCGCTTGAAATCAAGCGGCGCCATGTCGGCAAGGTTCGCCATGCCGCTTTCCCAGGGATTCCAGACCACGACATCGCCGAAACCGGATTGCTCGATGGCAAGCTGGCGCCCGGTTTCCGAGAGCAGTAGCGGCTTATCGATGCCGAGATAGATGCGATCGACCGGGTCGTCGACCAACAAGGCATAACGACCATCGTGACGCCGTTGGCGGCCGTTGATGCAGTCGATGTAATCCTTCCCTTCCAGGCCTTCCAATCGTGCCAGCTCGACGTTGCCGAGGCGCAGGTAAGTGTGCAGGGCCGTGGTGAATTCGAAGCCCGCCGTATCGCGATTGAAAACCTCCAGCTCGATGTCGAGCCGGTTGTCCTCGATCATCACCGTCAATTCGACCAGGAAGGCATGCGGCCATAAGGCGCGCGTTTGCTCATCGTCGCCGAGTTGCAGGACGGCGCAGGCGAAGCCGCCCTCCTGACGGACGCTATCCACCCGCCAGGGCCGGCAGCGGGCGAAGCCATGGCGCGGCCCTGAGCCGAAAGTGCCGAATTGCGGGAAAATCACCGGCACACCGCCGCGAATCGGCGCCTCCTTGCCAAAATGGGCAAGGTCGCTGAGATAGAGGCGTTCGCCGCCGCAGGCCGGCGTCCAGGAAAGCACCTGGGCGCCTTGCAATCCGACAATGGCGCTGGCGCCGGACAGCGTCTTCAGACGCAGCGCCGGTGCGCCTCGAAACTCGAACACCGCATCATCAGCCATCAATGCATGTGCCCTTCGTGGGGCAGCGCCTTGCTGACCTTCGCTTCGATCTTCTTGCTGCTGCCGTCGGCGAATCCGAGCGTGAGCGGAACGGTTTCGCCCTCTTTGAGCGGCGCTTTCAGATCGATGAGCATGATGTGATAGCCGCCGGGCTTCAATGCCGTCTCGCCCTTGGGCTTGACGACGATTGCCGGGACCGGGCGCATCTTCATGACGCCGTTTTCGCTGGCATGCTCATGCAACTCCGTCACCCGCGCGGCCGCGCTCTCGGCCTTGACCACTTGCGCTGCTTTATCTCCCTTGTTTTTCAGGATCATGAAGGCGCCGGTCACCTGGCTGCCGGGAGGCCCGGCGCGCACCCAGGCGCGCTCGTCCTCGATGCGCGCGGCCAGTTGTAGCGCCATGGCGCCGCCCCAAATGGAAAGTGCCAGGGTGAATATCGCTATCTTGTTTTTCATGCGTTCTCCGGAAAAATTAAGGTAACCAGCGTTGTATGGCGGCCGCCAGCGCTTCCGGGCTGGTGCCATGCGGCAAGCGTTGGGCCAGATGACCGTCGGGCGCGATCAGGTAGCTCTCGGACGTGTGGTCGACCGAATAATTGCCGTTTTCGTTCGCCGGCTGCTTGGCGTAAAAAACGCCGTATTGGCGCGCCAACGCCTGGATCTGCGCGGCGGAACCGGTAGCGCCGGTGATTTTGGGATGGAAAAAGGCGGCGTACTCCTTGAGATGCGGCAAGGTATCGCGCTCAGGGTCGACGGAAACGAAGACGACGGCAACCTTCGCCAGCACTTCCGGCTTCAGGCGTCCGAGCGCTGCGGCATACGACGTCAACGCCGTCGGGCAGACATCCGGGCAATAGGTGTAGCCGAAATAAAGCAGCACCACCTTGCCGCGCAATCCGGCCAATGAAATCGGACCGTCCTGGGTCTGCAGCGTGAAATCGCCTCCCGCCCCTGCGACCGGCGCCGACGGCCGGAGAATGCTCACGCCCGCGAGCAACAACAATACGCCCGCAACGACGGCAACGACCCAAGGCATCGCCTTTTTCATAGGGGCGCGTAGAAGCGGAAAGGCGCGACCACGCGGCCCCGCTTCGAATCGAGCATCACCGTGGCCTGCCATTGCATGCGACCGGTGACACAGACCGGCAACGTCGCTTCGCCGACAAATCGTCCCGGCGAAACCGGTTTCAGTAGCACGCGCTGAACGCCCATGTTCATTTCCACGCCCGTAAATTCGAGCTCGACCTGAGATGCGTCAAGGGCGGTGGTCGTGACCTCCACCGCCAATGGCTTGAGCAGCGGAATCGGATGCGGAAGGATGGAAAGCGTCAGGCGGGCGCCGCCGGGCACGGCCGCGCCGCATACTTTCTGCTGCAGATCGCAACCAGCGTCGGGCACCGCGCCCAGTGCAACCGCCGGGGACGACAACCGGTGACCGACCGCCGTGATGGCGGCCAGAAAAAGCGCGGCCAGAACGAGGAAAAGAGATCGCTTTGACATTAAGAAGGCGAATGATAGCCGCTTTTGCCGCCAATCCGGCAGGCGCCTCGCTATACTGCCAGCCTGTTCGTCAAGATAACCGCACCATGATTGCCCGTTTGATCCTTCCCTTGTTGCTGGCGCTGTCCGCCTGCTCGGACGCGCCCAAGGCTCCGGCTTCGGCGCCGCTTTTCGCGAGCACTTTAACCGACGCGGAAGGCCGGGTGGTGGCGCTCGAGCGCTATCGGGACAAGCCGCTGATCGTCAATTTCTGGGCGCGCTGGTGTCCGCCATGCCGGGAAGAAATCCCCGAGCTGAAACGTATCCAGGCCGTCCACGGCGAACAGGGGCTGGAAGTGCTCGGCGTCGGCATCGAGGAGGATCACGCCGGCGTGCTGAGCTTCATCAACGCCAACGCCATGAATTACCCGGTGCTGCTGACCGGCGGCCAGGGCAACGCGCTGATGAAGACGCTTGGCAACGCCACCCTGGCGCTCCCCTACACGCTCGCCATCGACCGCGAGGGCCGCATTGTCGGCCGCAAGCTGGGGTTGATGCGGCGGGCGGATGTCGAAGCGCTGGCCAATTCCGCGCTCGGGAAACCTTAGGGCGTGTTCACAATCAGCCGGGGAATTGCGTTGGGCCGGTGTGCGTGGGCCG
>JAPUEC010000118.1 GCA_027492775.1 Rhodocyclaceae bacterium | reverse complement strand
GCGGTGTATAGCAAGGCCGAGATTCTCGAAACCTATCTCAACACCGTGCCCTTCCTTTACAACGCCTACGGTATCGAGATGGCGGCGCGGACCTACTTCGACAGCTCGGCGGCCGAACTTGACGTGCTCCAGAGCGCCACCCTGGTCGGCATGCTCAAGGGCAACAGCTACTACAACCCGGTGCTCAACCCCGAGCGCGCGCAGGAACGCCGCAACCTCGTGCTCGGGCAAATGCAGAAGCGAGGCAAACTGACGCCCGAGCAGTTCGAAGCGCTCAAGACCAAGCCCCTGCGCATCGATTTCGAACGACAGACCGAACCGCCCGGCCCGGCGCCGCATTTCGCCCGGCAGCTACGCACCTGGCTCATCGCCTGGGCCGACCGCAACGATTACAGCATCTACAACGATGGCCTGGTGGTGCGCACCACCATCGATTCCCGCCTCCAGGCGCTGGCCAATCAGGCCGTCACCCGGCGCGGCAACCAGTTGCAGAACCTCGCCAACGCCGCTTGGGGATCGCGCGCCACCTGGAGCCCCGGCAACCCGCTGGTCCAGGCCTTCATCCGCGAATCGCCGGAATACGCCGCCGCCATCGCCAAGGGTGCGAAGCCCGAACAGGCCCTGAAGCAATTGCAGGCCGACCGCGCCTTCATGCAGGCGCTGCGCGAACAAAAAACGCAAATCCAGGCGGGCTTTCTCGCCATCGACCCGCGCAACGGCCACATCAAGGCCTGGGTCGGCAGCCGCGATTTCGAGCGCGACGGTTTCGACCATGTCCAGCCGGGTTCCACCTTCAAGCCCTTCGTCTATGGCGAAGCCTTCCGCCAGGGTTTCAGCCCCGACGACACGCTGGTCGATAAGGCGGTGGAAATCGACGTTGGCAAGGGCGAAATCTGGCGGCCTTCCGACGCCTCACCGCCCAGCGGCAAACCCATGACCCTGGCCGATGGCCTGGCGTATTCCAAAAACACCATCACCGCCCAACTCGTGCAGCAAGTCGGCCCCGCCAAGGTCGCCAAGCTCGCCCGCGCCATGGGCGTGCGCCAGAGCAAGCTCGAAGCGGTGCCCTCGCTGGCGCTCGGCACCAGCCCGGTCACGCTCAAGGAAATGGTCGCGGCCTACGGCACCATCGCCAACGACGGCGGCTACATCGAGCCGGTGATGGTCACCCGCATCGAAGACCGCAACGGCCGCGTGCTCGCCACCTTGCGCCCTGCGCCGCCCGAACGCGCGCTCCCCCGCGAGGTTTCCCTCACTTTGCTTGACGCCATGCGCGGCGTCATCAACCGGGGAACAGGCAACGCCATCCGCAACCGCTACGGCATCCGCGCCGACGTGGCGGGCAAAACCGGCACGACGCAAGACAACGCCGACGGCTGGTTCATCCTCATGCACCGGCAACTCGTCGGCGGCGCCTGGGTCGGCTTCAACGACAACCGCATTACCCTGAGAAGCGACTACTGGGGTCAGGGCGCCCACAGCGCCCTGCCCATCGTCGGCGACGTCTTTTCCAGCGCCCTCCGCGCCCGCATCGTCGACCCGCGCGCGCGCTTCGAGACGCCGGACGAAGGCCTATTCAAGCGCATCTACAAGAGCGCCAAGGATTGGGTCTTGAGCTGGTTCAACCCGCCCCCGCCGCCTGAACCCAAGCCGTCCCGCCCGGCAAAACCCGCGCCGAAACCGGAAGCGCCGGTGGAAACGCCGGAAATGCAACCGGCCGCACCGCCTTCGACGGCACCTGTAGCAACGCCACAGATCCAGCCACCACAGCCGGAAGTCGATCCGCTGCAGCAGAAGATCGAGCAGTTGATGAAGGAAAACTCGGCCGACCAAGCACCGCAAACCGCGTCGCCCGTCGCATCACCTGAACGGGCGCAATCGCAGAATCGTTAAGTCCCGGAGTTCGCAAGTGCCGAGCGAGTTTGAAGGTCAATCGCGTCACAGCGTGATTCGGCGGCAAATCAAGCGTTGTAAACAAAACCCAGAAATAATCTCAGCGCCATAGCCGGTTAGTTATAGCAAGTTAGTACAATGACAACTTATTCAGTTTCACGCCAACAACCACATGCTCAATAAATCCCACTGCACATAAAACGTCTCAACATAACCGATCATTCCATCGGCTTGTGTAAAGCTGTCCAGCCGATGACTCAAACTTGCACCCCTGTCCAAATGGAAATCAAGACTCACACCGATCTAAAAAAAGCCGCAGAAGAGGCTGGAGTTCTCCTTCAGCAGATACATAACTACTGCGAAGAAAATAATCTAAATTGGGCTCAGTGTGAGGAAGCGCGGGTTCGTTTTCCTCGTGGGTTTATCCGTACTGCCTCGTTGCAGCGGAGCCGTCTCCCGTTCATGCAGGACAAAGCATTAAAAGACAACTTGGCATATACCTTGATTCTTTCAGACGTTGTTCTGTGGCTAAAGCTAAGAACCGATCTTTGGGGTGTGCCGAAGGAAATGCTTACCAAACTATATTTATTTCTGATAGCAACATTATGTGAAAGCATTACTAAGAGCACCTTGTCAGGTGTATGCGGTAAGAATTTCAAAAAACGCAACGAGTTCATGGTCGAGCAAAAAATCGTTTCGCCCGAACTTGCGGAGGACCTCGATTGGCTCTGGGACACGCGGAATCGCATGCATCTATTCCAGCTTAATAGCAGGGAGTATGAGAATGACTACACAGAAGAGTCTCACAGCCGGTGCGTTAAGGCTTTTCGCGAACTACTGGCTGCTTTAAGGGCTTATGTCGAACTTCATGAAGGTTAATTCCGTCGGCAATCAGATAGCCCAACAGCGACAATTGGCACAGATGTCGGGCTCCTTCGCGCCTTCGGCGCTCTAACCGCTGCTTATGTCAAAAGCTAGCCCTCTTCGTCCTCACTGCCGCCATGACAACGAATTTTTCTACTGAATTCCCAATCGACCCCTCAAAATCTGTTGCGGATGTTGTTCGCCTCGCATGTGAGTGGATATCAGGAAGTCCACACACCAAAATATCTGAAGGCGACCTAGATGATCTGCCAATCGATGCAGAAAAAACCGTGTCAGCGCCGTCTGAGCAGGTAACGACAGCTTCAGCTAGCAGCCAAGAATTCACCATAGGCGGCCTTCGTTACGTCCGTGCCGAAAGCGGATTGGAATGGACGACATCGATTGTTTCCCTTAAGACCAACGAACGGCATGTCCTAAGCCTTCAAGTCTCCTGTGAGGCCATGAGTACTACTGTTCGGCTTCCCCCTCCCAAAAAGCCGTATTTCATTCGCCAGGCACTTGAAAAGTTAGGTGGCGGAATGGACGGCGAAATTCCTGTAGCAGATAAACCATTCCTCCTTGCTGAAGGTGAGGAAGGCATCGCAGCAGCGTTGATAAGCGGCTTAGCAAAAAACAAATTGCCTATTATTTACGTCAGTGCTGGGTTCGATGGAAATCTCCTCGTCAATCCAAGCAAACTCGCGCAGTATGTTTGTGGAATGGCGCACGTCGTCGTTGAACCAAGTCGTGAGTTTTCGTATCACCTCAAGTTACTCACCAGTTCTCGCAATGCCTTCGGCGGAACGGTCAGTATCTATTGGCCGGAGAGCGACGCTCGGAAGTCATATTTTATCGATGAAACCATGCCAAACCCTCGCGCCATTCAATTGGAGATTGCGAAGGACATCCGGCTAGCGCTTGCAAATCGCCGCCTACGTTCCACTTGTACATGGGCTCATTTGAAAGAAACGATTTCGCGCAAACGATTTGAACTGCTCAAGTCACAAGGATCTACCGCGCTGCAGGAGTACATCAACGCATTCGATGCAGAACAAGCTGCAAAGGATGGAAAGCTAATAGACGCTGAACAAGAGATTTCCCGCCTCCATGCTGAGATTAAGCGACTCACATCCGCTAACCATTCATCTGCAGCAGGTCTAATATCGCCAGGAAAAGAGCAAGACATTTATGCTTATGAAATACGTGATATTGCTATTGCCGCCCTTCAAGAAGCATTACGCACTACTCGTGAAAACAGTCGTCGTCAGCACGTCCTCACCGATCTACTTGCTGCAAACCGGCCATCGCGTCATGGCGAAAAACTTGAAACCGAAATTAAATCGCTGCTCAAAACATACAGAGACATGGATGCGCCGACCCGGGGTGCATTACTAAGGCTTGGCTTTGGCATCTCCGAGGATGGAAAGCACTATAAATTGGTATTTCAGGGCGATGGGCGCTATACGTTTACTCTATCCAAGACTAGTAGCGATCACCGGGCTGGGAAAAATATAGCAAGCGACGTCATTAACACGCTCCTATAAAAGAAGATTACTCGGCGGTATAGTGAATTCAACGCAACAGAGTACGTAGCCCCTTACCTAGACATCGAAGCCATAAAACCTTAACCGAGCAAATTCAACTCCGCACCTTTCTGCGCAGAGGCGACAAACCTTCCTCGAAGGCGGAAAATGGGGTTTTCATCCCGCTTTACGCCAAATCATGCCGCACGCTCTAAAACTCCGCCCCCTGGAACGCGAAGACCTGCGTTTCGTCCACGAGCTGGACAACAACGAAAACGTCATGCACTACTGGTTCGAGGAGCCTTACGAGGCTTTTGTCGAGCTTTACGATCTTTACGACAAGCACATCCACGACCAGAGCGAGCGGCGCTTTATCGTCGAGCGCGAGAGCAGCCCCGTGGGTCTGGTGGAGCTGGTCGAGATCAACCATATCCATCGCCGGGCGGAGTTCCAGATCATCATCGCGCCCAAGTTCCAGGGCAAGGGTTATGCGGCGAGCGCCACGTCGCTAGCGCTGGACTATGCCTTCACCGTCCTCAATCTCTACAAGATTTCGCTCATCGTCGATAGCGAGAACGACCGCGCCATTTCGGTCTACAAGAAACTAGGCTTCGTCGAGGAAGGCGTTTTGCGCCATGAGTTTTTCGTCAATGGCGAATATCGCGACGTGATCCGCATGGCGGTCTTTCAGCACGACCATCTGAAGGGCCGCAAGCCCACCTGAGCCGGCTCTGGCGGCGCGAATCCGGGTAAAATATCGGGTTTTAGCGACCCGCCGGTGATAAAAAGCACCGCAAGGCCGCCTTCCACTCGGGAAAGGCACGGCCGGCCGCAGCTTCAGACAAGGATCATCGATGTCCAACGCCGATCAAACCGCACCCGCCCCGCAGGACGAAAACCAGCTTATCGCCGAACGTCGCGCCAAGCTCGCCGAATGGCGCAAGACGGGCGCCGCCTTCCCCAACGACTTCCAGCGCGAGAACACGGCCAGCAAGCTGCACGAGGGTTACGGCGAAAAACTGGCGGAAGAGCTCGAAGGCGCCCCGGTGGAGGTCAAGATCGCCGGCCGCATGATGTTGAAGCGCGTCATGGGCAAGGCTTCCTTCGCCACCTTGCAGGACCTTTCCGGCCGCATCCAGATTTACGTCTCCCGCGACCGCGTCGGCGAAGACGTTTACGCCGCCTTCAAGCAATGGGACCTGGGCGACATCCTCGGCGTCGTCGGCACCCTGATGAAGACCAAAACTGGCGAATTGACGGTGCAAGCCGCCGAAATCCGCCTGCTCACCAAGTCGCTGCGCCCGCTGCCGGACAAATTCCACGGCCTGGCCGATGTCGAGATGAAGTACCGCCAGCGCTACGTCGACCTGATCATGAGCGAGGAAACGCGCTTCACATTCATGGCGCGCAGCCGCATCGTCAGCTCGATCCGCACTTACATGACGCACCACGCCTTCCTCGAAGTCGAAACGCCGATGATGCATCCGATCCCCGGCGGCGCCTCGGCCAAGCCTTTCGTCACCCACCACAACGCGCTCGACATGCGCCAGTTCTTGCGCATCGCCCCAGAGCTTTACCTCAAGCGGCTGGTGGTCGGTGGTTTCGAGAAGGTTTTCGAGATCAACCGCAATTTCCGTAACGAAGGCCTCTCGCCGCGCCACAACCCCGAATTCACCATGATGGAGTTCTACGAGGCTTATGCCGACTACAAGAGCCTCATGGATTTCACCGAAGGCCTGCTGCGCCATGCGGCGCGCGAGGCGCTGGGCAAGGAAACCTTCGTTTATCAGGGCCGCGAGCTCGATCTTTCCAAGGCTTTCCATCGCCTGACCATGGTCGAGGCGGTGAAGAAGTATTGCCCGCAATACACCGACGCACAATTGGGCGATGCCGCCTGGCTGCGCGAACAACTGGCGGCCAAAAAGGTTGCCACCAAGCCGAGCATGGGTCTGGGCAGCCTGCAACTGCTGTTCTTCGAGGAAACCGCCGAAGCCCAGCTCTGGGAGCCGACCTTCATCGTCGATTACCCGGTCGAAGTCTCTCCGCTAGCGCGCAAGAGCGACAAGAACCCGGACATCACCGAGCGTTTCGAACTCTTCATCGTCGGCCGCGAAATCGCCAACGGCTTCTCCGAATTGAACGACCCGGAAGACCAGGCCGCGCGCTTCCTGGAGCAGGCCAAGGCCAAGGACGCCGGTGACGAGGAAGCCATGTACTACGACGCCGACTACATCCGCGCCCTGGAATACGGCCTGCCCCCAGCCGGCGGCTGCGGTATCGGCATTGACCGCCTGATCATGCTGCTCACCGATTCCCCGGCCATCCGCGATGTCATCCTCTTCCCGCAGATGCGCCCCGAGTAGCGCATGCCACGCGATACGAGGAAGTCCCTTTTCGGGGCGCCCTGAGTAATGCGGAGCATGCGAAGAAGTACCCTTGGAGTGCGTCCCGAATGACACGCGGTACATGGCATGAGCAAGTCTGATTCGGGTGCCGCGAATGACGCATGAAGATAGAATCCCCCGGCCGCCGCACGGCAGCCCGGGGAACCACCTTGAACAATTTCTTTCAACCCTGATGTTTAGCTTTGGGAGATAGACCATGACCCACGTTTCCAATAGCAAGGTTTTACTCGCCGGCGCCGCATTGCTCGCCGCATCCACCGCCTTTGGCGCCACCGCCGGGTTCGGTCCGAAGGCAACCGTGATTTGCGATTTCCCCGCAGCCAGCGTCCCGCAAAAGGTCAAACCCGGGAAAACCGGGGTGTCCGACGGCACGCTGCGCATCCTGGCGGAGAAGATGACCTTTAAGATCTGCGACGGCTGCACCTGGCAGAAGGACACGGTGAAATGGAAGGTCACTCCCACGCAATACCTCGTCAAGACGCCGGGCGGCGTTGAAATCACCATTTCGCGCGCCGACGGCTCCGCCCTTTTCGCGGTGACGTCGAAGGAAGACGAGTTTTACCTCCCCGCGCATGCGGAATCGCGTGGCCAGTGCAAGTTGGCTGAAGCACCCGCCGCCAAGCCCTGACCCAGACGCGCCGGCAGGGGAGCGGCGCATTCCGCTGCCGGCCTGACGCGCGGACACCGACTTGCCGACCCCTCCCCTGCAGCCCGCCCGGCTTTCCTTCAATTCCGACGGCGCGCCTTATTCCCCAACCTACGACGACATCTACCATTCCGCCGCCGGCGGACCGGCGCAGGCGCGCCATGTCTTTCTCGCCGGTAACGGCCTGCCCCAGCGCTGGCAAGGCCGCGAGCGCTTCGTGTTGCTGGAAACAGGCTTCGGGCTCGGCCTGAATTTCCTTGTCACTTGGGCGGCCTGGCGCGACGATCCGCAGCGCTGCCGGCGTCTGCATTTCATTTCGGTTGAAAAGCACCCCTTCGAGGTCGCCGATCTTGAGCGCGCCCACGCCGCCTGGCCGGAATTCGCGCTGCTCGCGGCCGAATTGCGCCGGCAGTGGCCGCCGCTGCTGCCCGGCATGCATCGCCTCGAACTCGCCGGCGGTGCGCTCGTCCTCACCTTGGTCTTCGGCGATGCGGCGGAAAAACTGCGCCGCCTCGAAGCCGGCGTGGATGCGTTTTATCTCGATGGCTTCGCCCCGGCCAAGAATCCGGAGATGTGGACGCCCCGGCTCTTCCATGCCCTTGCCCGCCTTGCCGTGCCCGGCGCCACGCTCGCCACCTGGTCGGTCGCGGCATCCGTGCGCGAAGGATTGGCGGCGGTCGAGTTCGACGTGGAAAAACGGCAGGGCTTCACCGGCAAGCGTTACATGCTGGTTGGGCACTATCGCTCGCGCAAGCCCGTGCGACACCGCCCGCCGGAAGAACGCCGTGCCATGGTCATCGGCGCCGGGCTGGCCGGCAGCACCGTGGCGGAACGCCTGGCGGCACGCGGCTGGCAAGTCGAGGTGCTGGAACGCCTGCCGGCAGCCGGCCAAGGCGCCTCGGGCAATATCGCCGGCGTGCTGCGGCCGCATCCCAGCATCGACGACAACCCGCTGGCGCGCCTGACTCGTGCCGGCTTTCTCGCCACCCGCCAGAGGCTGGCGCGGCTTGCGCCGGCCGTGCGCTGGCATCGCGACTGTCTCCTCCATCTCGCCCAGGATGCCGAGCATGAAGCCATGCAGCGGCGCACCGCCGAGGCGCTGGGATTTCCGACCGCTTATCTAACATTTATCGACCGCGAGGCTGCCATTACGCGGCTGGGCAAGCCGACCGAATTCGGCGGCTGGTGGTTTGCCGCCGGAGGCTGGGTGCAGCCGCATTCCCTCTGCCGCGCGGCGCTCGCCGCGTGGCCCGAACGCATTACCACGCGCTTTAACGCCGTAGTGGCCGCCATCGACACTCGCGACGGCGAATGGCACGCCTTGGATGCAACCGGCGCAACGCTGGCAAAAGCGCCGATGCTGGTCATGGCCAGCGGCGTCGAAGCGCGGCGTTTCGCCCCCTTTGCCAACTTGCCGCAACGCTGGGCGCGGGGGCAGACGACGCATCTCACCGCCAAGCAACTGGCGCCGCCGGAAATCGTCGTTTGCCGGCAGGGCTATCTCACGCCCGCCGTTGACGGGCTCTCATCCCTCGGCGCTTCCTTCCAGATCGACGACGCCGATCCCGGCGAGCGCCTTGCCGATCATGTTGAGAACCTGGCGCGGCTCGAACAGATGCTTCCCGGCAGCGCGGCTGCGCTCGACCCAGCAGAGTTGCACGGCCGCGTCGGCTTTCGCCCGGTCTCGCCGGACCGCATGCCCATCGTCGGCGCCATGCCCAATCATCCCGGCTTGTGGTGCGCGCTCGGCTTCGGGTCGCGCGGCATCGTCTGGTCGGCGCTGATGGCCGAACTCCTTGCCAGTCGCATGGAAGGGGAACCCCTGCCGCTCGAACGCGATCTGACGGACATGGTGTCGCCTTCACGCTTTCGACCGTGAAAATACGAGGTTTTGCAAGGCGCAACCAGTTGTAAGTCTTTGTTGCGCTTGTCCCCACTGGCATTCAGAGAGCGTTATTCTGCTGACACCTCTTCTGGAGAATGCATCATGGAAAACACCACCAAAACTTCTACGCACCCGCTCATTCTCGTCGCCGCCGGTGCCGTGACCGTTGCCAGCCTTGCCGCCGCCGCCCATTTCAGCGGCCTGATCGGCAAGAACGAACCCACGCCGGCGCAACTCGCCAGCGCGCCGCCCGCCGTTGTCGCCCCCGCCCCGACCCCGGCGCCCGCCCCGGTGGCTGCACCGACCGCGAAGGCGGACGAACCGGTTGCCGCACCGCAACATGCGCCGGCCACTACCAAGCACGCGACCAACTCGCGGCCGCGTTCCAGCGAACCAGCGCATCGCACCCGCAGCCAAGAAGCCACCGGCCGTTCCGACGATGGCTATCGCCGCGTTTCCAACAGCGATGCCGGCGTCGATGTGATCGCCGCGCCGCGCAGCTACCCGGCGCAAAGCTCCAACACCCCGGCTCCGCCGCCGGTTTGCCGTGATTGCGGCACCGTCGAGAGCGTCAGCGAGGTCAAGACCCAGGGCGAAGGCACCGGCCTTGGCGCCGTTGCCGGCGGTGTCCTCGGCGGTGTTCTTGGCCATCAGGTCGGCCGCGGTACCGGCAAGGACGTTGCCACGGTCGCTGGCGCCATCGGCGGCGCCGTTGCTGGTCACCAGGTCGAAAAATCAGTGCGCTCCGAGAAGCAATACCAGGTTCGCGTTCGTTTCGACGACGGCAGCTACAAGACCTACACGCTCACCAACACCAGTTGGCGCTCCGGCGACCGCGTGCGCCTGAGCAACGGCAGCCTCGCGGCGCTGTAGATTTCCCTCCCTTGGCAGCCCGTCCGCGTGACGGGCTTTTTTTATGCCTAAAAAATTTTTGCCGCCGAATGGAATAAATCGCTGTCCAAGCTGTTCACCTCGTTGCAACACCCACCCACCAACAGAGGAATAACACCATGAAACTGACCCAAAGCTCACTCGGCAAGCGCCTCTCCTTGACCCTGCTTCTCAGCGGCTGCCTGGCCGCCTATTCCGTTCCCGGCTTCAGCGCCGACGCTCCGGCCACGATGAAGAACGGCGTGCTGGTCGGCGCCAACGACATGACCCTCTATACCTTCGACAAGGATGCCGGCGGCAAGAGCATGTGCAACGGCCCCTGTGCCGACAACTGGCCGCCGCTACTGGCCCCGGCCGGCGAAAAGGGTGCCGGCGATTTTGGCGTCATCGCCCGCGACGATGGCCGCCAGCAGTACACCTACAAGGGCAAGCCGCTCTATTACTGGTCCAAGGACAAGGCCGCTGGCGACAAGACCGGTGACGGCTTCAACAATGTCTGGCACGTCGCCAAGTAAATCGCCGGCGATCGGCGCGGCGCTTACCGGCGACGCGCCGTTCCGGCGGCCAGCGTTCGTCGCATGACCGACCTGGCCGAACACCTCCCCCGCCTGCGGCGATATGCGCGGGCGCTGACCGGGGAGCGCTTCGCCGCCGACGATCTGGTCCAGGACACGCTCGAACGGGCGCTGTCCCGCTGGTCCCTATTCAAACGCGGATCGAAACTCGATGCCTGGCTGCTGGCCATCATGCACAACATTTTCATCAATCAGGTGCGCGCCGATAAAGCGCGGCCGCAGACCGTCGCCATCGACGATGCGCCCATACCGGCCGCCCGTGCGGCTGCCGGTGACACGCTCGCCGTGCGCGACCTTGAACGGGCGCTGACGCAATTGCCGGAAGAGCAGCGTGCCGCGGTGTTGCTGGTGAGTCTGGAAGAACTTTCCTACGAGGAAGCCGGCAAGGTGCTCGGCGTTCCCGTCGGCACCGTCATGTCGCGCCTCTCGCGCGGCCGCGAGCGCCTGCGCGCGCTGATGGCGGGCGAACTCCCGGCCGAGAGCCGACTGAAAGTCGTGACATGAGACCACCGCTCGAATCCGAACTGCACGCGCTTATCGACGGCGGTATCGATCACGCCCGCGCCGCCGAGGTCGAGGCTTGGCTGGCCGAGCATCCGGCCGAGGCGGAAAAAATCCACGCCTGGAAGGCGCAGAAGGAAGCGCTGCATGCCGCTTTCGACAAGGTGCTCGACGAACCGGTACCGCAACGGCTGCGCGATGCCGCCAACGGCGGCGGGCGGCGAACCGGCATTCCGCTGCGGATTGCGGCGGCGGTGGGTTGGCTGGCGCTGGGCGGCATCATCGGTTATGCCGTGCATGGCGCTGTTCCGAGCGGCGGCAGCCGCGAACTGGCCGCTTCGCTGCCGCATCAGGCGGCGATCGCCCATGTCATTTATTCGCCGGAAGTGCGCCACCCGGTCGAGGTTGGCGCGGCCCAGGAAGAGCATCTCGTGCAATGGCTCTCGAAACGGCTCGGACATGCGCTCTCGATTCCGCGCCTGGGCGATCTCGGCTTCGATCTCGTCGGTGGGCGCTTGCTGCCCGGCGACCGCGGCCCGGTGGCCCAATTCATGTACCAGGACAAGAGCGGCCTGCGATTGACACTCTATATTCGCCAGGACGCCGCCAATCGCGAAACCGCCTTCCGCTTCGCCGAGGAAGGAAAGCTCGGCGTCTTCTACTGGCTCGACGGACCGCTCGGCTACGCGCTCTCCGGCGACCTGCCGCGCGAGCGCCTGCTGGTGGTGGCCGAATCGGTCTACCGCCAGACTGGCGGCAAGTAGCGTGGCGCAAGCTTCCACGAAGCAATGCGGCGGCCCGCCAGCGCAACGGCGATGGTAGGATATTAGGTCCAAGGCCCGCGGCTCGGGCTTGTACAACAAATTGACGGAGATTCCCCGGTGAAAATCGAAACCATTGCCGTGCATGGCGGCTACAGCCCCGATCCGACCACCAAAGCAGTGGCGGTACCCATCTATCAGACCACCTCCTACGCCTTCGACAGCACCCAGCATGGCGCCGACCTTTTCGACCTCAAGGTGCAGGGCAACATCTACACCCGCATCATGAACCCGACCAGCGACGTGCTGGAAAAGCGCGTCGCCGAGATGGAAGGCGGCATCGCTGGGCTGGCGCTGGCTTCCGGCATGGCGGCGACCACCTACGCCATCCTGACCATTTCCGAGGCTGGCGACAATATCGTCTCCGCCTCAACGCTTTACGGCGGCACCTACAACCTCTTCGCCCACACCCTGCCGCAATACGGCATCGACGTGCGCTTCGCCGACTACCGCGATCCGGACGCCTTCGAGAAGCTGATCGACGGCAAGACCAAGGCCATTTTCTGCGAATCGGTCGGCAACCCCCTCGGCAACGTCACCGACTTCGAAAAGCTGGCCGAAATCGCCCACAAGCACGGCGTGCCGCTCATCGTGGACAACACCGTGCCCTCGCCCTACCTCTGCCGCCCCTTCGAGCATGGCGCCGACATCGTGGTGCATGCGCTCACCAAATACCTGGGCGGCCACGGCAATTCCATCGGCGGCATCATCGTCGATAGCGGCAAGTTCCCCTGGGCCGAGCACAAGCAGAAATTCAAGCGCCTGAACGAGCCGGACGTTTCCTACCACGGCGTGGTTTACACCGAAGCGC
>JAPUEC010000117.1 GCA_027492775.1 Rhodocyclaceae bacterium | reverse complement strand
CGCTCGGCTTCCATGGCGTCGATTTCTTCTTGCAATTCGGCGATGCGGTCGCGGACCTTGCGGCGATCCAGCTCTGTATGCGATTCGCCGGCACCGCGGCCGCCGACGCCGCTGCGCTGGCGTCCCTGCGGCCCGGCAAGCTTGGCGGCCTCGCGCAGGCGCGGCGCCATGTAGCCGAGGCGGGCGATCTCCACCTGCGCCTTGGCGGCGCGGGAGCGGGCGTTGCGGTGGAAGATTTCGAGGATGACCATGGTGCGGTCCATCACCTCGCAGCCGACTTCCTTCTCCAGGTTGCGCGCCTGCGAGGGCGAGATTTCATGGTCGACCAGGATGAAGTCGATGGAGTCGCGCTCGGGTTCGACGGCGACGTCGCGGCGCTTCGGCTTGCGTTCGGCGCACTCATCGGAGATCGGTTCGAGCGCGGGGGCATCGCCCGCATCGTCTCCCGCCTCGGCTGAGAGGATCGCCATCGATTCGTCCTCGATCTCGGGTTCGTTATTGACGAACCGGCGGATTTCCTCACGCTTGCCGACGCCCATGTAAGCCGTGGTGTCGAAGCGCGAGCGTTTCTGCACGAAGGTGCGGACCACCGCGATTCCCAGCGTCTTCGCCAGTTCGCGCAGCTCTGTCAGCGATGCTTCGAACTCGATATCGCTGACGTTGGGCAGTTGCACAGCCGCGACGATGGCGCGCTTGGGCTGTTCTTTCAGGTCTATGGGCATGCGGAAATTGCTTCAGTGAATTGGCGGGAAGGCGAATAGTAACCGCCAATGTGAATAGGCCCCGGCATTGCATCGCCCGGGGGCTCCGGCCTGGAGCGGCAAGATCAGCGGCGATTTTCCCAGGATTGCCGGATGCTCAGGGTGGCCGGCAAATTCAGCCGGTCGTTCAGGCTCTGATATTTATGATCGTCCCCAGGATTTCATCGCCGGTCTTGATGACGTCGGCCGCAATCCCGGCATCCGCCGCCCCTTGGCGCATGGCGACCATGTCGTCTGCCAGGTTTGCGTTATCGACATTGAGCCGGCCCCCGGCAATGGCGGTTCGGTTGATGCTGGCTTGCATGCTTTGCATGCCGGTGGAGAGGAGAGAACTGATGGACATAAGCGCCTCGTTGAACGTAGTGCGCTTTAAAAGCATGTCCTGTGCCTGAACCGGCGCCCTATCGGGAGGACGGGACAAACCTTCGCTTCGGGCCCGTGAAATCTGGTGCGTCCTGACGGGCTCGAACCGCCGACATTCTGCGTGTAAGGCAGACGCTCTACCAACTGAGCTAAGAACGCATACTTGGCTCCCCGACCTGGGCTCGAACCAGGGACCTACGGATTAACAGTCCGGCGCTCTACCAACTGAGCTATCGGGGAAAGGGCGCGCATTATAAGGCGCGGAGGCGCTCTGCGGCTAGGCCGCTGCGCACCGCACGCAAAAATATTGGTTGAAGTGGCGAGTGCCCTGCAGCTCCGGCAACGCGTTGTTCGGCTTGGCGGCGGTTTTTTCCATGAACATCCGCGGGCTTCGGGCGTCTCAACCTTTTTCCCCGAGGAGGCGGCGCGATGCATCTCGAAGGCTCCTGTCACTGCGGCGCAGTCAAGTTCAGCCTTGAGGCGCACTCTCCCGTTCCTTTCATGCATTGCCATTGCTCGATCTGCCGCAAGACGGCGGGGAGCGGCGGCTACGGTATCAATCTGGGCGGCGATTTCCGCACCTTGAAGGTCCGCGGCAAGAAGAACCTCGGCGTCTATCACGCCATCCTGCGCGAAGCCGGGAAACGAAGCACGCGTTCGCCGGCCGGGCGGCATTTCTGCCAGAAGTGCGGCAGCCCGCTTTGGCTCTGGGATCCGCGCTGGCCAGAATTGGTGCACCCGCACGCTTCGGCCATCGACACGCCGTTGCCAAAGGCGCCGGAAGTGGTCGAAGCAGCACTCGATTACGCGGCGCCGTGGGTTGATGTTGCGCATTCGCCCGGGCATGTGGCATGCGCCAAGTGGCCGGCGGAGTCGCTGGAAGATTGGCACAAGCGGCATAGCCTGTGGAGCGGCCCGCAGTCGGAGCCGGCGGCAGGTTCACTTGAAGGTGCGCAGCCCCAGAAGGACGATGACCGCCACCCCCAGGGCGAATGACAGGCACTTCCAGAAAAACACGGGATTGCGCTCGATCAGCGGCGACCTTCTCCGGCCGAGCAGGGCGGCGTTGGGATGCCGGAGGTCGTGCATGAACTCCGAATGCTCCTCGTAGCGTTTGGCCAGGTCTGGGTGCAAGGCCTTGGCTAGCGCCGCGTCGATCCAGACCGGGATTTCACGCTTTTCATCGAGCACGGAGCTGTATTTCAGCTTTTTTTGCGCCGCGCGGGTCCGGCTTTTAGCGACTTCCGCGCCGTAGGTAATCGCCCCGAAAGCATCTGGTAGGCGACGACGCCGAGCGAAAAGAGGTCCGAGCGGGGAGTGCCGGGTTCCCCCAGGAAATATTCAGGGGCGGTGTATTGAAAAGTGCCGAGAACGTCGGTCTGGGCGGCGGTGGTTTCCGCCAGGCCGGCAACGCGGGTGGAACCGAAGTCGATGATTTTCGCCGTTCCCGCCGCTCGGTTAAGCGGGGAAAAGGACGCCGTTGTCCGTTATAGACAGTGCGGCACCACTGGTGTCGCAAGCCGGTCAGGCCGCCGTTAGCTTGACTGTTCTAAGGCACGGCCCATGCCAAAGCTGGGAACGGCGTAAACGCCCATTTTCAATGTCAGCGCCGCATGATTTCCGCCCGTGCGTGGGGCGTGACACTGTGGAATGCATGATTTTGGCGCGCGATGCGAGAAGGCGTCCTCCGGTCTTTATAAGGAGATAGAAGTTCAGAATGCGTCTGTTCTGGCCCCGTAATCCGGCAGAACCGAACGATGCGGGGGCGATTCACTCGCCGATGACCGAAATGATCCCGACTTCGCTGAAAGTGAATTCGTTATTCGTACCGTTTGCAATCTGGGCGGCCAGCGCTGTCAGGAGCCCTCCGCCAAGGAGCAACAGGGGAGAGAGCTTGAACTTCATGGGATCGGAACTCGGGTCGCCGAGATAAGTGATGCCCGAGAAATCGCTTTTGAAATACTCATCGTGCGTATGAATCAGCAAACGGTCGGCGCCATCCGGGAGGTCGAATTCGTTGATCAAAGTTTGTCCGTTGAAGTTGAAGTCGACTTTGGGTTTCAAAGTCTTGAACACCTCCATACGCTCGTTCACCAGGGAAATGATGGGGTAATACATGGTGTATTTGCTATCCGAGGTGCTGGTGACGAAGCTTCGGATGCGAAAGACACGGCCGCTCGACTTGGGAATAACCAGAGGCGCGACAAGCAGGTTTTGGTCGCCGAGTTTCACCATCGGCATCTTTGCGGGATCCATATCGATTCCGCTTTGAGCGTCCGCCAAAGTGATGGGTTTTTGCTTGAAGGCGGCTTCAATGGAAACGGGACGTATCTGCTGCAACGCTGCCAAAACGTCCGGCGGCGTTGCTGCAAAGGTCATGTTCGCCGTGAGCAGCGATGCGCCTACGGCAATAGGCGACAACATCCATAGCTTGAGGTAAAACGGTTTGTCCATAAGATTTTCCGAACGAGTTGGAAACGGTGGTGCAAGTGGTCACGATGAATTTTAATGGCTTTGCGGTTCCATAAAAATCTTCCGTCCTATGCAAGATCGCTTGCAAAACACACGGCTGGGAAGCACAGTGTCATCCCAATTTTGTCGGCACGGACCAACGGCAGCATTTCGCTAAGGGAATCGGCCTTGAGAGAAAAGCGGCTGGACCTGTGTGAGCGCCTGGATAGCCTTTGGCGCTGACACCAAGAAGACGAGGAGATGGTGTGGACAATCTGAGAACTCAACGCATCGAGTTGCCGGAAGAACAAGCCGGTGGCGCAATCTTGTATTCCATCAATACTGTTGTCCCGCCACTTCAGCGGGAGTGCGAGCGGCGCGCTGAAATCCTCGGTCAACGGCCCATGACAGTTTGGTTGACCGGGCTGTCGGGTGCTGGCAAATCCACCATCGCCGCGGCGCTGGAAGCGCGCCTCTTGGCGCTCGGCCGCTTGCCCTACATTCTCGACGGCGACCGCCTGCGCCATGGTATCAATGGCGACCTCGGTTTTTCGGAGGCCGCCCGGCGCGAAAACATCCGGCGCACCGCCGAAATCGCGGCCATGTTCAACAATGCCGGGCTGATTGTCATCGTCGCCTTGATCTCGCCTTACCGCAATTGCCGCGAGACGGCACGCCGGATCATCGGCGACGACCGCTTCCTGGAAGTGCATGTCGCCACCGAACTTTCGGTCTGCGAAGAGCGCGATATCAAAGGCTTATACCGTCGTGCGCGCGCCGGTGAAATTCCCGAATTCACCGGCATTTCCTCGGCTTACGAGGAGCCGGAGGCGCCGCATCTGGCCATCGATACCGGCGCCGTGGATTTGGAGCGGGCGACCGAAATGCTGTTACGGATGTTGTCGCGTCACGGCGCTGTGGTGGCAGGGTAGCCTCGCCGTTGACAAAAATTTGCCTGCCATCAATTATCGCAGCCTGCTATGACGGCCGGCTCGCGGTCGTCCGGCCCCTTCTGCTCGAAATTCACCTGTCGCGCCGCTACCATTCGGCCAATCAAATCTGATCTGAGGAAACAATGGCACGTCGACTGATCATATCAATGCTCGATCTCGTGGAACGCCCCCTGGGCCAACCCGGCTGGAGCAAAGCGGTTACCCGCTCGGACCAACCCGAACAAAAGCGACTCGAAGCCCTGCTGCTTGACCCGGATGCCGGGTGGGCGGCGGAGCGTTTGGATCTGCGCTACCCCGGCGCCGCCGAGGGCATCGAAAACGGCGAGTTCGTCGTCTCGGAGGTCGGGGACATCGACGGCGACGGCCGGCCGGAGATCGTCTTCGCCGTGACGCCGACCGACGCGCCCTCCTACCTGCTGGCCTACCGCTGCAAGCAAGGGGATTGGCACGCCGAACCCATCTACCGCGACTTCCCCGGGGCGGAGTTCATCCGCAGTGTTGCGCTCGGCGATCTCGATGGCGACGGCTGCGACGAGATCGTCATCGGCACCCGCCCCGATGGCGCCATCGTGCTCTTCGACCGCGGGCCTTCCGGCTATACCACCGAACTCATCGACACCCAGCAGCAGGGTGCGAACAACTCGAACATCCGCGAAGTTGCCATCGGCGACATCGGCAATACCGGCCAGCTCGATATCTTCGCCGCCTCGGCGCGCGCCAACGAGCCGGTGAAATGGGACCGCGTGCCGGGATTCATTTTCCGCTATCGCAAGACCGGCGGGCGCTGGGAGCGCTCCGTCATCGAAGATCACGACGGGCAGACGCACACCCGCATGCTGCGCATCGGCAAGGTGCGTGGGGTGCCGCAGGCGGTATCGTGCGCCGTCGGCGTGCATGACCGGGTGAATCAACGCATCGATCCCGAACCCGAACTGCGCATGCACAAGCTCAATGCCGACGGCACGGTGACCGGCGAGACCATCGGCGTGCTGGAGCGGGCGATCAAATCGCGCAGCCTGGTCATCGGCGACATCGATGGCGACGGCGAAAACGAGCTGGTGCTGGGCACGCGCTCGCTGGGTTTCGCCGATTACGGCGAGACTTTCCTCTACGTCTTCAAATACGACGCTGCCGCCGGCGCGTGGACGCGGCAGACGCTCGATACGAGCGAGCCCTTGGGCTTTCATTGCGTGACCCTGGCCGATCTCGACGGTGACGGCCGCCTCGCGGTGATCGCCTCCGACGATGGCAAGGGCGAGATCAAGGCCTATCGCTTCCGGGATGGCGCTTGGCAATCCGAGGTCATCCTCTCTCGCCCGAACTTCCTCTTCGTCAACGCCATGACCATGATCGACTGCGCCTGATCCCAGAACAGGCGCTAAAGATAAAAAGGCATTCCATGTATAAATCATTCCAACCCAACGCCAATCAGAACCCGCAATCGGTCACCGAGAGCCTCGCCACCTTCCGGCAGGATGACCAGCTCGGCCGGAATTTGCGCATCATCGCCACGGTCAAGAATTGCTTCCAGGTCGATAAGAACGTCCGCCAGGAGGCGCAACGCTCGAGGGAACATCCCGAGATTCATGGCCGGGAAAAGGTACGCCCCTTTTATTACGGGCTGGTTGCAGCATATTCGCTGGCGAACGACCAATTCACCTGGGATCTGCGCGACGCCGACTGGAGCTTCTCCTCGCTCGAACCCTATTGCGTCGACATCTTCGGCAATGTGATCGCGCTTTGCGGCGGCAACTATGTCGAGGTGGTGGATATGGAGAGCGGCGTCAAGCGCTCCTTCCAACACCCCTGGCTGCGTCAGGCCCATAGCGTCCAGTTTTCCGGCGACGGACGCCGGCTGCTGGTTTCGTCTTCCGGCTTCGATGCCATCTTCGAATTCGACGTTGCGACCGGAAAAACCTGCTGGGAGTGGTTCGCCTGGGATAACGGTTTCGACCAGTCGCGGCTGGGCGAATATTTCGTCCGGACACGCGAGCGGGGCGAAGCGCTGGCGGCCCAGGGGCATAAAGTTGTTGTTGTAGACGACCCCTCGCAGCACGAGCTCGGGATACCGACGCGCTTTTGCCCGGTCCATATCAATGGCGCCTTCTATGAGCGCGATGAAAACGTCTTCCTGACCATGTTCCAGCAGGGCGCGGCCATTCGCGTGGAGAAAGCGACCGGCGCGGCAACCAACATCGCCGCCGGCTTGGTCAATCCGCACAAGTTCCATCCGCGCAGTGGCGGCGGCTACTATGTCGCCGATACGCGCCGCGGCGAACTGCTGCTGCTCGATGACGATTACGAGGTCTCGCGCCGCATTTCTCTCCAGGGCGGGCCGGGTGAAGTGCGCTCGCCGACGCTCACCGAGTTCCTGCAGAGCGTCTCGGAATTGGAAGAGGGCCTGTTCGCCTGCGTCGACATTCACCGCAGCACGCTCTGGCTCATCGACGTCAATGCACGGTCCTATCGTAATGTCAGGTTCCCGCGCGAATGGTCGGTCCACGACATCACCATCGATCACTGTTTGCCGTCGATGAAGGACTTGGTCGCCAAGCTTTTCGGGCGGGTGGAAGCCGCGGTCGATGCCCAGGGAAGCAAGCAGATTCGCCATTTCTCGGTCGAGGGCGCGGTGAACACAACCTACACGCTCGATGCCGATGGACGGACGCCTGGCGGAAGAATCGAAATCTGATCCGCGATCGAGGAACCCGCGTTCGGAAACGAGGTTCCGACGCATCGGGATCCGCCATCGGATCGCTCACCTATGCAGCCATCACGACATTTGGGTAGATATTTTTCATGACTTCTCCTGAAGCCTATACGCTCCGCGATCTTTTTCCCCTGGATCGGATTTTGGCGATCATCGCCGTCGCTCCCTGGGTCTATCTGTTCTACTGGCGTTTCGGTCACGTCGAATTCGCGTTTCCCGTGCTGGTGGCGCAGATCAACAACTTTTTCTTTATTGCCGGGATGGTGACGCGGCGGCCACCCAAGCGCGTCACCAAGGACATCCGGTTCTGGCTCATTTCCTTCTTCTCGACCTACGGCACCTTCGGCCCGGCCTTCTTCGCCGAGACTGGAACCCCGCTCGTTTCGCTGTGGATATCGAACGGAGTCGCCGCCTGCGCCTTGCTGCTTAGCGTCACCAGCCGGATAACGCTGGGCCGCAACGTCAGTGTCGTGCCGGCGCGCCGTAACCTGGTGACGACCGGCCCCTACGCCTACATTCGGCATCCGATCTACACCGTGGTCTTTCTCACCTACGTCAGCCTCAACTTGCAGTGTTTTTCCATCGTGAATCTGGTCATGACCACGACCGTTTTTGCCCTCTTCATGGTCAAGAGCCTGGCCGAGGAAGAATTCCTGAAGAAGGATACGGACTACCTCGCTTACATGCAGAAGGTGCGCTACCGCTGGATTCCGTTCGTGGTATGACCGCATCTGGTCTGCCTCATGGCATCCCTGAAACGCGGTTGCTGGATTCACTGGCCAACGCGAACAACAGGTCGGAGCGATAGGAAAACATGGCAAGCCGACTGATCATCTCCATGCTCGACCTGGTGGAGCGTCCGCTGGGCCAACCCGGCTGGAACGACACGATCACCTACTTGCAACGGCCGGAGCGGAAGCGGCTCGAAGCGCTGGTGCTCGATCCCCATAATGGATGGAAGGCGGAGCGCCTCGATCTGCGCTACCCCGGCGCGGCCGAGGAGGTCGACTATGGCGAATTCATCACCACCGGCGTCGGCGACATCGACGGCGACGGGCGTCCGGAAATCGTGTTCGCGGTGACGCCGACCGGCGGCACTTGCCACATCGTGGCCTATCGGCAAGACCATGGGGCCTGGCGGTCGGCGCCGGTCTATCGCGGCTTCGACGGGGTCAACTTCATCCGCAGTATGGCGCTGGGCGATCTCGATGACGATGGTTGTGACGAGATCGTCATCGGCACCCGCCCCAATGGCGTCACCGTGCTGCTCGACTACCAATCCTCGCAGTACGGCGCCGAGATCATCGATTCGAAACAGCAGGGCGAGGGCATCTCGAACGTCCGCGAAGTGGCCATCGGCGACTTCGGCGGCGGGCAGCCCGATATTTTCGCCACCTCGGCGCGCAGCAATAAGCGGCCGAAGTGCGACGAGCCGCCCGACATCGAATGGGATGCGGTACCCGGGCACATTTTCCGTTACCACCGCGGCCAGGGGCGCTGGGAACGAGTGTCTATCGAGGATCACGGCGGAACGACCCATAGCCGCGTGTTGCGCGTCGGCGAACTTGCCGGTGCCAAGCGCGTCGTCTCCTGCTCCGTCGGCGTGCATGACAGGGTGGGGCAGCGCATCGATCCCGAGGCGGTGCTCCGCATGCACACGCTCGGTCCGGACGGAACCGTCCAGGGCGAGATCATCGACGTTTTGGAAAAATCGATCATGTGCCGCAGCATGGCGATCGGCGATATCGACGGCGACGGCGAGAACGAACTGGTCGTCGGCACGCGCTCGCTCGCCTTTGGCGACTATGGACAGACCTTTCTTTACACCTACAAGTACGACCAGACGCGTGCCGCCTGGACGCGGACGATCCTCGATACCAGCGAGCCGCTGGGCTTTCGCTCGCTGACGTTGATCGACCTCGACGGCGATGGCCGGCTGGCGGTGGTCGCCTCCGACGACGGCAAGGGCATGGTGAAGGCCTACCGTTTCCGCGATGGCGCATGGCAGGTGGAGGTTATCCTGTCGCGTCGCAACTTCATCTTCTGTACCTCGATGGCCGTGATCGACTGCGCCTCATCGCAGGCCCGATAATGTGAAACTCCAGGGAAACTGAAAGGATAAAAACGTATGACGACCACTGTGGCATCCCGTGTAACGGCAACGCAGCAACGGCTGGCAGAAGCGGCCCGATCGGCCGGCCGCGAACCGTCTTCCATCCTCCTGCTGGCGATCAGCAAGACCCAACCTGCCGACGTCATCCAAGCCGCTTACGACGCGGGTCTTCGCGCCTTCGGCGAGAATTATCTGCAGGAAGCCGTGGACAAGCAGCCGCAACTGCCCGCCGACATCGAGTGGCATTGCACCGGCCCCGTGCAGAGCAACAAGAGCAAGTTGGTCGCCGAACATTTCGACTGGTGCCACACCGTCGACAGCGTGAAGCTCGCCGAGCGCCTGAACAACCAGCGGCCCGTGGCACTGCCGCCGCTCAACGTTTGCATCCAATTGCATATCGGCGGCGAGGAGAGCAAGAGCGGCATCGCGGCCGACGATGCTCCGTCGGTGGCGGCAGCGATTGCCAAAATGCCCCACCTTCGTCTGCGCGGGGTGATGACCATTCCGCCGGCTAGCGAAGATCCGGCCGAGCAGCGGCGCTGGTTCGCCGAGGCGCGCGAAGTCTTCGAGCGGCTAAAGGCCGCGCACCCATCGGTCGATACCCTTTCCATGGGCATGTCTGGCGATATGGAAGCTGCGATTGCCGAAGGCAGCACCATGATCCGGATCGGTTCGGCGCTGTTCGGGCCGCGTGCGCCCAAGCCCACGACGGCCTGAGCAGCCGGTCGAGAACCCCCATGCAGACTGCGGTCGCCGCACTCGCCGAACTCATCGTCGGGACGAAATTCGAGGATTTGCCGCCCGGGGTAGTGTGGGAGGCGAAGCGCCGGATCGCGGACGTCATCGGCGCCGGTCTCGCCGGCTCGAAAACCTCCGTTGGGACACGCATCACCGAATTCGCGGCCGGCATGGGCCAATCCGGCGACTGTCTGATCTGGGGCTCGAACCAGCGTAGTTCGCCCGCTTATGCGGCGCTCGCCAACGGCACCATGACCTTCCACCTCGAGTTGGACGATGTTCACCGGACGTCGAATACGCATCCGGGCGTGACCACGATTCCGGCGGCGCTCGCGCTTGCCGAAGCGCATGGGCTGGGCGGCCGGGATCTTCTCCTGGCCGTGGTCTTGGGCTATGAGGCGCAGATCCGGGTTGGCCTGGCCGTCAGTCCTTCCATCTTCGTCGACCGCACTTTTCTCCCGCCCGGCACGCAGGGCGTTTTCGGTGCCGCCGCGGCCGCAGCCAAGCTGCTCGGCCTCGATGCGGAGGCGACCGCCGGCACGCTGGGGACGGCCTCATACATCGGGCCGCTGGCGCCGTTCGAGTCATTCCGGCTCGGCGCACCGGCCAAGGATACGATCATGGGCTGGGCGAACCATGCCGGTCTGCATGCCGCAGCGCTTGCGGCTCATGGGTTTGGTGGGCCCGGCTCGGCGCTGGAAGGGCCCTATGGGCACTTCCGAACCGTCTCTGAACATTTTGATGTGGACCGTCTCTTCCGAGGCTTGGGCCAGTCGTTCGAAATCCTCCGCACCGGGCTCAAGCCTTATGCCTGCTGCCGCCAGCATCACAGCGCCATCGATGCGGTGATGGAATTGAAGAACGCCTACGGATTGACGCCGGAACAGGTGGAACACATCCGGCATCGGACCTTCGTCGTTGGCAGCCGCGGCTCGGACAAAAATCCCACCTCTGTTCAGGCGGCAAAGTACAGCGCCCCTTATACGATTGCGGTGGCGCTGGCTTTGGGCCGCAACGAGCGCCCGCAATACACGATGGCGCTGATCCAGGATGCATCGCTTCTGGAATTGGCCGCCAAGGTAGAAGTCGTGGCGGATGCGGAGCTGGAAGCGCTGTATAACGACAAATGGGCCAGCATCGTCGAAGTGAGGCTCAAGGACGGCCGAGTATTGACCGCGCGCCGTGACCTGCCCAAAGGCGAGCCCGAGCATCCGCTCTCGGACGCAGAACTCAAGGAGAAATTTCTCTCCCTGGCGTCGGATTGTGTTCCCATTGAGCGCGCAAACGCCATTTGGGAAGCGATCTTCAAGTTGGATCAGGCGGCCGACGTCTCGACCCTGACTCACCTCCTCGTGGCCTAACGGAAGGTATCGGAAGCGGCATTTTTCCACCGGCGGCGATCCATCAGGGCAAGTGCTTGAAAGCGGCCCATGCCATCAAAAAGGCGGCCCGCAGGCCGCCTTTTTTGTAGGCTAAAGCCGATCAGCCCAGCTTCGCCCGCTGTTCCTTCAGCTTCTCCAGCGTCGCGCTGAAATCGGCGAGGCGCTTCTTTTCCTGCTCGACGACCGCCGCCGGGGCGCGGGCGACAAAGCTTTCGTTGTTGAGCTTGTTGCCGGCGATCTCGATCTGCTTTTCCAGTTTCTCGATTTCCTTGCCCAAGCGTTCGCGCTCGGCGCCGATGTCGATCTCGATCTTGAGCATCAAGCGCAGGTTGCCGACCACGGCCACTGGCGCGACGGCGTCTGCCGGCATTTCGTCCACCTGTTGCAACTCGGAGAGCTTGCACAGCGCTTGCAGCGTGTTCGCGAACTCGCCGATCTCAGCGTCGCCGCCACTGATCAGGAGCGGCATGCGCAGGGCGGGCGAGACGTTCATCTCGCCGCGCAGATTGCGGCAGGCATAGGTCAGAGCCTTCAGGCGCTCGACCTTGGCCTCGCTCGCTTCGTCGATCTTCTTCAAGTCGGCGCGTGGGTAGGCGGCGAGCATGATGGAGTCGTGCGTCTTCCGCCCGGCGATTGGCGCCACCGTCTGCCACAGCTCCTCGGTGATGAAGGGCAGAAGCGGGTGGGCGAGGCGCAGCACGGCTTCCAGCACGCGCACCAGGGTGCGGCGGGCAGCGCGGGCCTCGGCTTCAGTGCCGGTGTTGATCTGCACCTTGGCGATTTCGAGATACCAGTCGCAGAACTCGTCCCAGACGAACTTGTAGATGGCATGCGCCAGCAGGTCGAAGCGGTAGTCGGTGAAGTGCTGTTCGACTTCCTGCTCGACGCGTTGCAGGAGGCTGACAATCCAGCGGTCGGCGAAGCTGAACTTGAGCTTGTCGCTGCACTGGTCCGGCCCGCAGGCGTCGAGCCCGAGGTCCTGGCCTTCGACGTTCATGAGCACGAAGCGGGTGGCGTTCCACAGCTTGTTGCAGAAGTTGCGGTAGCCGTCACAGCGGTTCAAGTCGAACTTGATGTCGCGGCCGGGGCTGGCGAGGCTGGCGAAGGTAAAGCGCAGGGCGTCGGTGCCGAAGGCGGGGATGCCCTCGGGGAATTCCTTGCGGGTGCGCTTCTCGATCTTGGGTGCATCTTCGGGACGCATGAGGCCCGTGGTGCGTTTCTGCACCAAGGCTTCGAGATCGATGCCGTCGATGAGGTCGATGGGGTCGAGGACGTTGCCCTTGGACTTGGACATCTTCTGGCCTTCCGCGTCGCGGATAAGGCCATGCACATAGACGTGCTTGAAGGGAATTTTGCCGGTGAGGTGCTTGGTCATCATGACCATGCGCGCCACCCAGAAGAAGATGATGTCGAAGCCGGTGACCAGCACC
>JAPUEC010000116.1 GCA_027492775.1 Rhodocyclaceae bacterium | reverse complement strand
GGCGCACCGGGGGCGCCCTTAAAAATGCTCGCCAGGGTGGACACCACGCCGATCGTGCTCCACGTCAGCGCGCCGCAGCCGAGTAAAAGCAGACCGGGCAGACCGCGCGCCAGGAAACTCTGGCCGACGAGCACGGCGATGCCGAGCGAAACGAGCAGGATGAAGAAGACGTTGAAGCCGAATAGCAACGCGGTCGAATCGTAGGGTGTGCGCAGATCGGCGAGCCATAGCCCGAGAACCGCGGCCAAGGCCAGCGGTATGGGCGCCCAGGCCAAACTGCTACGCCACCCAGGGCTCTGCGGCGCGTCGAGCCACTCGCCTGTGGACTCCGGCCCCCTTGTGGTGCTCATGCACACTCCTGCTGAGATATTGTTTTCGCGGTTGAATCTTAAAGCAAAACGATACATTTTCCCTGCTCCGACATCGCCTTTGTCAGCTTCCCTTACAGATTTCATGATCAAATCACGCCCATGACGCCAATCGATTCCTCTCTCGGCGCCGGCTCGCGCACGCCGCCGGATGACGCCGAACACGCCGTCCCTTGCCTGCGCTGGATGGAGGGGGAAAGCGAGTGCTCGGCCCGCTGGGTTTCGGAGAGCGGTGCCCCGGCGCCGAAGCGCGTCGTCGTCGCCGACGACCGCATGACCGCCGATGCCGCCTTCGACCTCGCCTCGCAAGGCACGGCGCTGCTTTGGCGCGGTGATTTTCAGAACGCGCGCCAGCTGCTGCAGGCGATGGCGCGGCGCATTGACCGGAAGCCGCGCAAGGCGGGGAAGGCGCCGGCCTCGCTGACCGAGGCCTTTCACCGCTACCGCCTTGCTCAATCGCAGCGCGCCCGAACACTCGGCCTGTTGCTCGTGCCTTTCGACGCCGAACACGGGATTCCCCTGCGCCGCGCGCCAGACGCCCGGGCCGCCTGCCGCGAAGCCCATGGCCCGGCCGGAGAATCTTACGTGGGTTCGCTACGCGAATTGCTCGGCATCATCGGCGCCCACGAATGGCGCAAGAACGGGGTTGAAGTGCCGGCGCTCGATGGTCGCATCCATCCCCACTACGGCGTCTTTTCGCCGGTGCGCGGCGAATATGTGGATTTGGTGGCAAAGGCGCCGCTTTCCACCGGCAATCGTCGCCTCGCCTTCGACATCGGCACCGGCACCGGCGTGCTGGCGGCGGTGTTGGCGCAGCGTGGCGTCCAGCGCGTCGTCGCCACCGACCAGGACCCGCGCGCCCTGGCCTCAGCCCGCGACAACATCGGGCGGCTCAAGCTCGATGACCAGGTCGCCGTGATCGACGCCGACCTCTTTCCCCCCGGCCGCGCGACGCTCATCGTCTGCAACCCGCCCTGGCTGCCCGGGCGCCCCGCTTCGCCGCTGGAACATGCCATTTACGACCCGGAAAGCCGAATGTTGAAGGGCTTTCTCGCCGGCCTGGCGGAACACCTCGAGGCGGACGGCGAAGGCTGGCTGATTCTTTCCGACTTGGCTGAGCATCTCGGCCTGCGTTCCCGCGACGAACTGCTTGCGGCCATCGACAGCGCCGGATTGCAGGTGGCCGGCCGACTCGACGCCAAACCGCGTCATCCCAAGGCTTTCGACGCTACCGATCCCTTGCACGCCGCCCGCAAGGCGGAGCTGACCTCGCTCTGGCGATTGACGGCGCGCTGAAGCGCCGCTGGCGGGTCTGGAAATTGCCGGTCTTTCCTTCCACTCTTCGAGGAGGAAGAAGTCATGAGCGTACAAATTTCCCACTGCACGGCTGCGCTGGCCGCGCTGGCGCTCGGCACCGGCTCGGCCATGGCGCAATCCGCGTGCGATACCGCCATCCGGAATTACCAGGACTTGCGGGCACGATCGGTAATGGACGAAGCGCAATATGCAACCACCGCTGAAGCGGCGGCGGTGAGCGCCCACTGCGGCGTCGCCCCCACCACCATGTCGCCTCCGGCGACACCGCCGAACGCAACCCGACCGGTCGGCAATCCGCAGTTCCCACAAGCGACAAGCAGCCCGCCGCCCGCATTCACAGGCACGCCGCCCGCGGGGTCGTCGACGCCACCAGCGCTGTCGACCACGCCACCGGCGCTATCCAATACGCCGCCCTCCCTCTCCAATGTTCCACCCCCGGTCTCGACGACGCCTTCCCCGAATTCTTCGGGTAGCGCATCGACACCGCGCGGCACGACGACACCCGCAGCACCCGTGGGCAGCTCTGGCACATCCTCCGATGCGAGGTTCGGGACCGGGACGACGGAATCGACCGGAACCAGTGGTGCGGTCGGTACGACAGGGACAACCGGCACGGGCGGGACGAGCGGAGCGATCGGCACCACCGGCACCACCGGTACGACCGGAACCACCGGAACCAGTGGAGCGGTCGGTACGACAGGTACAACCGGCACGGGTGGAGCGATCGGAACCACCGGAACCACCGGCACCACCGGAACGTCCGGAACCGGCGGAGCGGTCGGAACGAGCGGCGGCGCGACGGGTGGGGCAATGGGCGGCGGCCGCTAAGCCGGATTCAGCCGCGCCGGAGGGCGCCCGCGTCGCGCAGGAGATCAGCGTAGATCTTCGCCAGCGCCTGCTCCATGGCGGCGACGGTGGCGCTCATGGATTCGCCCTCTGCCGCCTGTTCGGCCTGGTAGGTGCGGTCGAGCACGACCTTGCCGCCGGCGACCAGGCGCAGATGAAGCGCCGCCACCGCCTTGGCGCCCCTGGTGCCGGCCACGCGCTCGAAACGCACGATGCGCCCTTCGAGCGTGTAGGGCGCCGGTTCCGCCGCGGCGAATGCCAGCGCGCCGCCCAGGCTGGCCAGCAAATGTTCGCGCACGGCCTGCGGGGGCGCATAGAGCCAGAGGTGATAGTGGTACTGGCGCAACTGGCGCGGATTGGCTTCATCGCCATACACCAGCGGACGTTCGGCGAAGAGGCTGTCGGCGCTGAAGGTTTGCACCAGCACCGCGCCCGGCAGCGCCTTGTTTGGCGCCGCCACACTCACCGGCTGCAGACGATAGAAACGATCGACCGGGGTCGGCGGAACGCTGCCGCACCCAACCAAGGTCAGACAGAACGCCGCCGCGGCGGCCAGTGAAAGCGGGCGGATCGACTTCTGAATCGACTTCATTGCGGTTCTCCCGACGTATCGGTCGGCGGTCGGCTCTGGATCAGGGCCGAGGGGTTTTCGCGGACGGTGCGGCTGAATTCGTTGAGGTTGCGGCCGGCGGATTCGAGTTGATAGAGGATGGCGTCGGCACGCTTGAGCGTCAATTGCAGGTCCTTGCCGCTGCCGGAAACGACGACGCGCGAATCCTTGATCAGGCCGTCGATTTCGCCCCGAATGCCATGCAATTCCTTGGAGAGCTTCAAGGCGTTGGCTGAGGTTTCATCAGCATTCTTGAGGAGTCCGCTCCAGCGCTTCTGATTTTCCGGGCTGAAGAGATTCTCGACGCGCCCGGCGGTGCTGTTCAGCCGCGCCATGGTCGAGCGCAGGTCGCCGAGGGCGGCGGGCACGTTCTCGTCCAGGCTGTTGCCGAGCGTGTCGACCCGCTTGCCGATCTGAGCCAGCAGCGGTTTCAGGCCGCTTTCGGTGATCTGCCCAAGTTCGGTGGCGAGGCTGGCGACCGATTCCATCAGGTTGGTGGCCGGAACGCCGGCGATTTCGCCGCCGCTTTTCAGGATATCGGCGCTCCTGCCTTCCTTGATCTCGACCAGCGGCGCCGCCAACAGGCCCGGCGTGGCGATGACGGCGCGGCTGTCGATGGGCACCTTCATCGGCTTTCGGAGGTTGAGGGTGACGCGGTACCAGGTGCGGTTCTCGCGCGTCACCGGCTCTACGGCGGCGATGTTGCCGACCTCGAAGCCCTCGAAGGTGACGATGGAGCCTTCCTTGATGCCGGCGACGTTGGGGAAGTGGGTGATGTACATGTCGCCCTTGCCGCTGTGGCCGGTGATGCGATAGAGCGCGTACAGCAGCACCGCCCCCATGAGCAGGACGAAGGTGCCGACCAGCAGGTAATTGACGTTGTCGCGTTTCATTTGGGGTGGGTTCTCACTGGAATCTCTTCAAAAAATCTCGCGGGTGAGGCGGGCCATGTATTCCTCCGGATTCACCGCCTCGTTGCGCGGCGTGCGGTCGAGCAGCGAGCGGATGCGGGGATGGTCGCTGGCGCGCACGGCCGCCGTCGTGTCCGACATGAGGATGCGCCCCTGGTCGAGCACGGTGATGCGGTCGGCGATGCGGAAGGCGCTGTCGAGCTCGTGGGTGACGACGACGATGGTCATGTTCATGGCGTCGCGGAGCGTCACGATGAGTTCGTCGAGTTCGGCCGAAACCACCGGATCGAGCCCGGCCGAGGGTTCGTCAAAAAAGAGCAGCTTGGGGTCCATGACAATGGCGCGGGCCAGCGCCGCCCGCTTGATCATGCCGCCGGAAAGTTCGGAGGGCATGAGGTCCTCGAAGCCAGCGAGATTCACCACTTCCAGCTTCATCCGGCTCATGATGCGGATGGTGTTGTCGTCGAGCGCGGTGTGCTCGCGCAGGGGCAGTTCGACGTTCTCGCCGACGGTCATGGAGTTGAACAGCGCCCCGCCCTGGAAGGCGACACCCATGTTCTTTCGCAGGTCGTACATGGCGTCGGCGTCGAGCCGGGTGATGTCCTGGCCGAGCAGGCGGATGCTGCCCGAGGTCGGCCGGTGCAGGCCGAGCAGATGCCTGAGCAGCGTGCTCTTGCCCGAGCCGCTGCCGCCCATGATGACCATGATCTCGCCCTGGCGCGCCTGAACGCTGATGTCGTCGAGAATCTTGCGCGGCCCGTAGTGGGTCACCAGGTTGTTGACGTCGATGGCGAGGGTCGCGGCTTCCACTATCGGCTCACCAGGAAGGTGAAGACCATGTCGGCCAAAATGATGCCGATGCTGCCCAGCACCACCGCCCGCGTCGTCGCCCGGCCGACGCCCTCGGCCCCGGCGCTGACGTTGAAGCCGTTGCCGGCGCCGATCAAGGTGATGATGACGGCGAAGACCAGGCTCTTGGCCACGCCCTGCAACACGTCGCCAGCGGTGAGCGCCTCGAAGGTCCGGTTGAAGAAGATATCGGGCGGCAGGCTGAGGCCGCCGGCACAGTAGAGCGCCCCGCCGAGCAAGGCCATGAGATCGGAAAAAATGGTGAGCGCCGGCAGGGTGAGCAGCATGGCCGCCAGAATCGGCGCCACCAGGTAACGCACCGGATTGATGCCAATGACCCTGAGGGCGTCGATTTCCTGCGAAATCTGCATGGTGCCGATGCGCGCGGCGATAGCCGAACCCGAGCGCCCGGCGACGAAGATACCGGTGATCAGCGGCGCGAATTCGCGTGTCACCGAGAGCGCGATGCCGAGCACCACCTGCCCCTCGGCGCCAAAGGTGCGCAGGGTGTAGATGCCCTGGATGGCGAGCATCATGCCGGTGGCGAAGGAAGCGAGGCCGACGATGGGAATGGCGCTGACGCCGACCCCGACCGCTTCCTTGAATACCGCCGCCAGCTTGACCGGCTGGCGCCGCCAGCGCCCCATGATCAGCCAGTAGAAGGCTTCCGCCAGCAATGCCGCCAGATAGCCGACTTCGCGCAGCGCCTGCAGCGTGCGCTTGCCGACGAAGACGACGAAGCCGATGGCGGGATCAAGCGTCACGGGCCAGACGCTCCTCCACCGAGGCGTGGATTGGGAAAACCTTGTCGAGTCGCGCCAGTTTGAGCACGTTCATCGCCGAGGGGGCGACGGCGGCCAGGCCGAATTCGAGACCCTGCTTTTTGGCGAGTTGGTAGCCCTCGACCAAACTGGCGACGCCGGAACTGTCCATGTAGCTCACCGCCGAGAGATCGACCAGCAGCGGCGTCTTGCCCTTAAGGCAGGCGAGGATGGCGTCGCGCGCCTTGGGCGAGGAATGGAGGTCGACATCGCCACCCAGGCGCAGCACCTTGAAAGGAGGAAGATCGTCGATACGCAGTTCCATTCAATCCATCCGTTTGGTCAGTTGCAGCAGGTTGGTGAAGCCATCGGGCGCCGGCAGCACCTCGACCTTGTCCATCACCTCGCGCATGAAATGCACGCCGAGGCCGCCGGGGCGCAGTTCATCCAGCGACCGGGGACGAAGATCGCCTTCCGCCACCGGCCGCCCGCAATCCAGGAAGCGTACAACAAGCGCGCCGTCATGAACATGGAGGCGGACGCAAAAGCGCTCTCCGCCGGCGAAGCCGTAGCCGTGCTGGATGATGTTCATGCACGCTTCGTTGGCGGCAAGCACCACCTCTTCGGTGCATTCCTCGCCCGCGCCGGCGAGATGGCAAGCCTCGCGCACGGCGCTTCGCACCTCGGCCAAGGCGGCGGTATCAGCGGGGAAGAAACGATCGAGCAGGGTTTCCATCAGCCGATCGCCAAGAGGGTGAGGTCGTCGTGCAGGCGCTTGCCGGAGCGGGTCAGCACTTCGGCGACCCGCGCCAGCTGGTCGGCTGCCGGCAGGGCGGCGTGCTGGTCGAGCAACGCCCGCAGGCCATCGAGGCCGAGCATGGCGCCGTCGGCGTAGCCTTCGGTGACGCCATCGGTGAAGACATAGAGCCGGCCGCCGTCGAGGCGAAGCCGCTGGCTTGCGTAATCCATGCCAGCCAGGACGCCGAGCGGCGGCGAAGCCTCCTCCAGTTCGCGATAGGCGCCGTCACGGCCGCGCAACAGCGGCGGCTGGTGGCCAGCATTAGCGAACACCGTCTCGCCCGTCGCCGGATCGAAGACACCGGCGACCATAGTGACGAACATGCCGCGGCTCGCCGTTTCGGCGATTTCATCGTTGAGAATGGCGAGCAGCCGGGCCGGGTCGTGCTCGGCTTTGCCCAGGCAGCGAAAGAGGCTGATGGTCTTGGCCATGAGCATGGCGGCGTTCATGCCCTTGCCGGAAACGTCGCCCAGCCCCCAGGCGATGCGGCCATCGGGCAGCGGAAAGAAATCGTAGAAATCGCCCGAGACTTCCAGCGCCGGCAGATTAAGGCCCTGCAGGGGAAAATCGCCCTCGGGCGCCGCCGGCAGCAGGCCGCGCTGGATTTCCCGCGCCAGATCGAGCTCACGCCGCATGCGTTCCTGCTCGACCAGCGCCTCGGCCATGCGAGCGTTGTGCACCGCCAGCGAGACCATGCCGGCGAGCGCCTGTAGCAGCTGCTTGTCGGCGCTATCGAAAAGACCATCGCCGGAGCGCTTGTTGATCACCTCCAGCGCGCCCAGCATCCTGCCCTTGACCTGAAGCGGCGCACAGAGAATGGAGCGGGTTCGGAAGCCGGTGAGGCTGTCGATTTCAGCGCTGAAATCGCCGTCGCTGGCCACGTCCCGCACCATCTGCACGCAATTTTCGACGACGCTCCGCCCGATGATGCCTTGACCGGCGCCGATGGTCAGTCCCTGGATATCGACCGGTCCGGCGCAAGCCTTGCAAGTCAGCTTTTCTCCCGCCGCGTCGAGTAGGAAGATGGAAGCCGCTTCGGTTTCCATGTAGACCATGATCTGCTGCACGGCGTTGGCCAGCGTCGCCTCCATCGCCGGCGAAGCGACGAAATCCTGACTGATGGCGGCGAGCAGTTCGAGGCTGCCGCCCAACTCGCGACGGGCGGCGGTTTCAACCAATCGGTGAGCCTGTTCAAGAGTCATGCGGACGCCAGCGGAAATCTCGTTGAACCCGATCATACCGCGTTCCGATGACATATCGCCGGGTGGGCAGATCGGACCCCAATGCCCTTCGGCATATCTGCGAACGAGGCTCCATCAGCTTAGGGCGTGTTCACAATCAGCCGGCGGATTGCGTTGGGCCGGTGTGCGTGGGCCGGCTAGGCGCGCGTCGCCGCGAATGGTCATTCCCTTCGCAAGACGCGCAACAACGCCGGCACCGCACACCGGTAGAACCCGAAGGGCGAGCGCTTGGCAGGCCGCATTGCGGCGTTGCCGCTCGCTGGTGTGGAACGACCACACGGCGCTCGCGGGCGCCTTGCCCTGCAGCCTGCCTACCCCTCGCGCAACCGTCGCCTGATTGTGAACACGCCCTAGGCATGCGGCTTGCTGGATTTTCATTTAGTCGCTGCCGATCCGGCGCATCGAGTTGCGTTTCCTTGCTGAACTGAAAGAGAAAAATGCGAATAGCCAGCGCTTGCCTGAGCCCTCTGGCGGCTCTGTTATTGACCTGTTCTCCGCTCACGGCATTGGCATCGCCGGCGACGCTGGCCGACTGCGCCGCGATTGCAGATGACAGCAAGCGGCTCCGATGCTTCGATGGCCTTGCCGTCGCACCCTCACCCGCGCAAAACACCGAAGCCGCCCTGGCGTCGAATTCACACGAAGCCTTGGCCGCGCACCCCCGGGTGCCCGAAGCCACGTCGACCGACCGGACCACGCTCGCCCAACATTGGGAGCTGGGTCCGGAAGACAAGCGGGGGGCCTTCATCCCCCGCCAGCACTTGGCGAATTACCTGATCGCGACCTACAACGACTCGCCCAACAGCGCGCCCTATCGGCCCTTCCAGCGCATCGCGCCCGGCACGGGAAAGCTTTCCAATGCCGAACTGGCCTTTCAGCTCGGGTTCAAGATGAAGCTTCTGGAAAATACACTGGGCAGCCCGGTTGACCTCTGGTTCGGCTACACCCAGCGCAGCTTCTGGCAGGCCGACAACCACAAGGCCTCCAGCCCCTTCCGCGAAAGCAATTACCAGCCGGAGCTGATGGCGGTGGTCCCGCTCGATTTCGAACTCCTCGGCTTGCGCGCCCGCTTCGTCAACTTCGGCCTGGTCCACCAGTCCAACGGGCAGGCCTCGACGCTTTCGCGCAGCTGGAACCGGGGCTATGCCCAACTCGGAATGGAACGCGGCGACCTGGTGCTGCTCGCCCGCCTGTGGAAGCGCCTGGCGGAAACCGGCTCGGACGACAACCCGGACATCATGAAATTCATGGGATACGGCGATCTGAGCGGCACCTATCGGTGGGAGGGCCACGAATTCTCCGCTCTCACCCGCTACAACCTCCAGACGCACAAAGGCGCGGTTCAACTCGGCTGGGCCTTCCCCATCGCCAACAAACTCAAGGGCTACCTGCAGGTATTCTCGGGCTACGGCCAGAGCCTGATCGACTACAACCACGCGCAGAACACGGTTGGCCTGGGTTTTCTGGTCAACTTCTAATTACCCGTTCGATCCGGTTCGAACCCGGCTTAAACGCCGGCTCTACAAGCCTCTAGGCCAGGCTCGTCGCAGCTTCACTTCTTCCGCCGCGGAATTTCGCAGAAAGGTGCAGCGGAGCCGTCGGTCACCGGCAGGATGAGCGATTCCGCTTCGCTCGGCGGGCGAAACACCGGTTCTATGTAGCGGTGGGGAAAGGTTTCGAGCATGGCGGCGCATATAGCCAGATTTGACCGCGTCTCGCCCCAGCCGGGATAATTGCCCGTTGGAATCAAGGAGCCTTCATGGTCTCGCATCCCCCGCTCATCCGCCGTTCGGTCGAAGAACAAACCCGCCTGGAAAGCCTCCTCGTCCGCGTCTTCGAGGACAACATTCCCTTCCACGGGCTACTTGGGTTCAAGGTCGAATCCTTCACCGCCGATTCGGCGCGCATCGGCCTCGCGCTCAAGCCTGAAATCATCGGCAATGTCGGCCATAAGCGCCTGCATGGCGGCGTGATCGCCACCGTGCTCGACGCGGCGGGCGGATTCGCCATCAGCGCCGCCATGGCGGAAAAACATTGCGACGAAACGGCGGAGCAGGTCGGCGCCCGGCTGACCCGCATCGGCACTATCGATTTGCGCGTCGATTACCTGCGTCAGGGCCAGGGGTCGCATTTCGTTGCTACCGGCCGCATCCTGCGACTGGGCGGGCGCATCGCCTCGACCCAGATGACGCTGGAAAACGATGCCGGCGAACTCATTGCGACCGGGGCGGCAGCTTACATCGTCAGTTGACTGCGAACGGCTTCGACCCGATTGAGCCGTTATCTCGGCGCGGGCGGCGCCGTCCGACGATCAAGCCGATCAGTCCAATCCCCACGAGAAATATCGCCCCCGGCTCCGGAGCGCTGCCTGCTCGGCGGATCAGGAATATTCCGTCGCCGATATGTCCATCGTGAGGATACGGGACCATCTGATAGTCCATTTCCGCAATATCATCACCCGGCCAAAGCCCGAGCGACATTCCCCACGCATCGTGGTAATTCAACTCGCGGGGCGGGTCGATGAAACCACGCAGCCATCCATATCCGCCGGGTAGCGACCATCCCATCAGGCCGACGAGCGCTTTTGCCGGCTCATAGTCCAACCGGCCCGTCCTCAAAACCTGATTACAGGAGGTCTTGCGGAAGAGCGGCGTGACCAGATCGCATACATCGTCCGGGGTGGCGAGCCTGAACCCTTCGAACCTGCCACCTGGCCGCAAGGCAAGGTCCATTTCCCAGCTCGATATGCCCTCGACAACTGGCAGATCAAGCCATTCAAGGCCAGTAACGGTATCCAGAGTGATGGTGTCCGGCCCGAAGCGGGAATCGAGTGATACCAATCCGGCATGGGCTTGGGCGGAAAAAAACGACAAGACCGCAGCAGCGGTCAAAACAATATCGCGGAGCATGGTTCTCTCCTCAAAGGCATCGAGGCGAAGCAGAAAAGCGCTTTCGATGAGACTGGCCGGGGCTCGCCCGGTTCCACCCTGATGGGATGAAGCGGGGAATCAGGCGATTGCGAAGGCGGCGTGGCGGTATTTCGGATAATGGCTTGCGCGTCGCCCTACTCAATTTCCCACCGCAAGCAGCGGCATGCAGGAACGCCGATCCGCCTCGAGTCAACCCTTAAAGACCCGCCGCTTCAACCAAACGGAAATTGATCTGTCTGAAGGAACCCGGGCACCGAATCCTTCATGCTGCGGGTTTCCGGAGGTCTACATTTTGCGTTTTTCCGAGCACCCGTTCTGGTTCGTGGGCTTCCGCGCCTTTTTCACGCTGGCTTGCCTCTCCGGCATGCTGCTCCCACTGCTTTGGGTGCTGATATTTCAAGGCAAGCTGAGTTTCCCGGCCGGCAACATCAATCCCATGCAGTGGCATGCGCACGAAATGTTCTTCGGTTTCGGCTGGGCGGTCATGGGGGGCTTCCTGCTCACCTCGACCAAGAATTGGGTTTCCGTCCGCGGCCACCATGGGTGGGCGCTGATCCTGCTGGCGACCGCCTGGCTCGTCGAGCGCGCTGTACTCTGGTTCGCGGGCGAATTGCCACCCCTGCTCTTTCGCGTCGGCAGCAACCTCTTCCTCGTCACCATCGTCGCCATGCTGATGACGACCCTGCTCCGCCACCGCGACACCGACACTTATCGGCGCGACAACCTGTTCTTCCTCATCATGCTGCCGACCTTCCTGCTCGCCAAGAACCTGATGCTGAGCGACACCAGCTACGCCATCGGCGTCAGCATGACCCTGGGGCTGTTCCGGCTGGCGCTTTTGGTCATGCTCGAACGCACCCTGACGCAGTTCATGCGCAACGCCTTCAAGGTCGATATCCTGCGCAAGCCCTGGCTCGACGGGGCGATCAAACTCCTGGCGCTGGCCATGGTCTTCGCTGCCCTGATGCCGCCGAACCTCGCCGCGACAGTGGCCGGGCTGCTCGCCGCACTGCTTGGCGCACGCTTGGTTTTCTGGCAGCCCCAACTGGCGATGCGCCGACTCGACATCGGTATCATGCTTATCGGCTATCTGGCGATAACCGCCCAGCTGGTGGTCGAAGCGCTCGCGGTGATCGCTCCGGTCGCCTGGGTCGGCCAGTTCTCCATCCATCTTTTCGCGCTCGGCGGCATGGGGCTGATCATCCCCGCCATGCTCATCCGCATTTGCAACGGCCACACTGGGCGCAAGGTGGTCTTCACCGCGCTCGACAAGACAGTTCTCTGGATCATGCTGGCAGCGCTCGGTTTTCGCGTGCTGGCGCCGCAATTCGCGCCGGCCCACTATCTGCGCTGGCTGGAAATCGCCGCCGCCGGCTGGCTCATCGCTTTCGGCCTGCTCGCCTGGCGCTACATCCCGTATCTGCTACAGCCGCGCCTGGACGGCCGGGAACACTGAAAGGCCATGGCATTGGCGCCTGACCAACCAGCTGCCGGGCCAACGCCATGACTTCCAGCGAATGGATTCAGGTGGCCGAGGTTACCCAGTCTCATGGCCAGGGCACGTATTTGAAGTCGAGTCGGTCGGAGAAGGGCCAGCCGGGACGCCAGCGCCGCAGCACTCGGAGCACTCGGCCGGTCAAGCCGGGACGTCGGAGCGGTATTGCCGAGCGGGGCCGTGTGCGCATCGACGCGGATTTGCGCTTCATGCCAATTTCTCCACCAGCACCCCGCTCCAGACGACGGCGACATTGATCAGCGCCATGAGCACGGCGGCACTGCCGATGTCCTTGGCCCGTTTGGAGAGCCGGTGGCTTTCCAGGCCAATGCGGTCGATGGCGGCTTCGATGGCGGAATTGAGCAGTTCGACGATCATCACCAGCAGGATGCTGCCGATCATCAGTGCCCGCCCCATCCCGCCCACCGGCAGAGCGAGTGCCGCCGGAATCAGGCAGGCGGCGAGCCAGACTTCCTGGCGGAAGGCATCTTCGCAGGCATAGGCGGCGCGAAGCCCTTCGAACGAGTAACAGAGGGCGTTGCGGATGCGCGTCAGGCCGGTTCTGCCTTTGTAGGGGCTTTCCACGCCTCTCCCTGAGCTTTCGTATCGATAATCCTGGAATAGAGTTGAGCCAAGCGCCTGGCCATGGCGCTATCCGACCATTCGGCGGCATAGAGTCGCGCTTCGGAAGCGAGCCCGGCACGCGCGGCGGGACGGTTGAAGAAATCCGCCACCGTGGTGGCAAAGACAACCGGATCGTCGGGCGGAACCAGCGCGCCGCGCCGGGGCGCCAGGATATCGGCCGTTCCCATGGCCGAGAGCGCGATCACCGGCAGGCCGGCCGCCATCGCCTCAAGCAGGACCAGGCCCTGCGTCTCGGTGCGCGAGGCAAAGACGAAGGCGTCGGCGGCGGCATAGCAATCCGCCAGTTCGCGCTGGCGGTCGAGATAGCCGATGAAGCGCACCCGATCGGCGAGTTGCAGCCGTTCCGTGCGTTGCTGCAACTCGGCCATCGCCGGGCCTTCGCCGGTAATGAGCAACAGCGCCGTCGAACAGGTCAGGCGCAGCGTGGTCATCATCTCCAGCAGAAAGCCGATGTTCTTCTCATGCGCGACGCGGCCGACAAACAGTGCGACCGGCCGCCCGGCCTCGATGCCATGGCGGGCGCGGAAGGCGGCGCCATTGCCGCCGCTGAAATTGGCGAGCGGGATGCCTGTCGGCAGGACGTGCATGGGCGCCGTCACGCCATACTCGCCGAGGCGTTCGACCATCGCCTGC
>JAPUEC010000115.1 GCA_027492775.1 Rhodocyclaceae bacterium | reverse complement strand
CTGCAGCCTGCCTACCCCTCGCGCAACCGTCGCCTGATTGTGAACACGCCCTAGCGTTTGGCAGCGCGCTCCGCCATCCATTGCTTGAATTCGCCCAGCGGCATCGGATGGCCATAGAGGTAGCCCTGTGCGGTGGTGCAACCCAAGCCGCGCAGAAAACCGGCCTGCTCGATCGTCTCCACGCCTTCTGCAACCGTCGCCACGCCGAGCTTGGCGCCGAGCGCGGTGATGGTTTCCGCGAACAATCCGCCACGGCCGTCGGCGATTTCGGCAATAAAGCTCTTGTCGATCTTGATCGCGTCGATTGGCAGTTGCCGCAAATGCGCCAGTGAGGAAAAACCGGTCCCGAAATCGTCGATGGCGATGCGGGCGCCGGTGGTCTTGATCGCCAGCAAGGTGCCGACGACGATCTTAGGCTCGTCCATGGCGATGCTTTCGGTGATCTCCAGTTCCAGTTCCCCCGGCCCGATGGCGTAGCGCCCCATGATGCGCATGATGTCCCGCGCCAGGTTCTGATGCCGGAACTGCGCCATGCTGACATTGACCGCGACGCGGCGCGGTGCGCCGGTTGACGTGCGCAATTCCGCGAAGGCGGCGCAGGATTGTTCCAGCACCCAGTCGCCGATGTCGACGATCAGCCCCGAGTACTCCGCCAGCGGCACGAAGACCACCGGCGGCTGGAGAAACCCGCCCCCTTCCTGCGGCCAGCGCAGCAGCGCCTCGATGCCGCTCAACTCGCCGGTGGCGAGGTCGATCTGCGGCTGATACCAGACGGAGAGCTTGCCGTGCGCGAAATCCTTGCGCAGACGATGGATGATTTCCAGCCGCCAACGGGTGCTGTCCTCCATTTCCGGCATGAAATAGGCGTGGCTGGCGCTCATGTCCTGCTTGGCGCGGTTGAGCGCGATATTGGAGCGCTTGAGCAGCGTGATGCCCGAAGGCTTGTCTTCCAGCATGCGGCAGAGGCCGATGGTGACGCTGACTGGCAGGGCGTGCTCGTTCACCCGGAAAGCGGTCGAAAAGAGCTCGAACAAATTGCCCGGATTGACCACGTTTTCCGGCCCGATGACGCCGAAGACGTCGGCACCGATGCGCGAAAGCAGGCAACGGCTGCCCAGCCTATCTTCCAGCCGTTGGGCGACGGCGATCAGCAGGGCATTGCCGGTTTCATGGCCGAGGCCGTCGTTGAGATCGGCGAAGTGCTCGAGGTCGACCAGCGCCACGACGATGTCGGCATTCTGGGCGCTGATCTCGTTGAGGTCGAGGATGAAGCGGTTGCGGTTCCGCAGCCGGGTCAGGGCGTCGTGATAGGCGACGAAATGCAATTGCTCGAACAACTGGGTGCTGGCGAGACCGGCGGCGATATTGGCGGCGAACACCTCCAGCAACTGCCGGTCGTATTCGCTGATGGGCTCGGCGGTGACCAGGTAGAGGGCGCTATCTTGCCGCCCGTTGCTGATGCAGAGGATGGTGCGGTGCTTCTCGAAGTGGTGGTGGCCGCTGGCAATGCAGTCGGCAATGGCGCCGACCAGTTCCGGATCGCCGAGCGTCGCCACCTCGCGATAGAGAAAATGCGCTAGCCGGCCACTGGCGCCGATGACCACCAGTTCGGGGGCGTTTTCGTCGGCGAGGTCGAAGCCATGGCGGGCGCACAGCAGGCCATCGACCTCCTGGCGCAGCAGATTGCCGATCTTGGCCAAGGCATGGGCAGCGAAACGATCGACCTCGCACATCGATCAAGTCGGTCGAGGCCTGGACGATCAGTTCGAGGCCGCGCTTGTTGTTGTCGATGGTATGGATCTGGTGATACGAGCGGATGGCGGCCGAAATGGCGGTGATGAGGCGGGTCCGCGTCAGCTCGCCCTTGGTGCGGTAATCGTTGATGTCGTAGGCGTTGAAGACCGTCAATTCCGGGGCATAGCCAGGTTGGCCGGTGCGCAGGATGATGCGCGGCTGGGTCATGCCCAGCTGGCCGCGGATGAAGCCGACCATCTTCAGGCCGGCATCCTCGGTTTCCATCACCACGTCGAGCAGGATGACGGCGAAATCGCGATCCTTTTCCAGCAGCGTCCGGGCTTCTTCGGTGGATTGTGTATGGGTCAGTTCGAGCGGGCGCCCGAAAATGTCGACGTGCTGCAAGGCGAATTCAGTCGCCAAATGCACTTCGCGGTCGTCATCGACAACCAGGATGCGCCAAGGCGGCTGCTTTGGGCTCGGTGTCCCGATCTCGCCATCTTCGACGAGAACCATCAGGTCGTCGTTGTCATTCATCGCCTTCTCCCCTCGGCAAACCCCCAGCCGGTCTTCTGAACTTACTTTTGTAATAGAGAGTATAGCGATTTTTTCCGGGCGCGAGCCCCTTCTGGTGCGGCTCGCGCTACAGCAATCGGCTCAGGCGGGCCGCCAGGCCTGAATGTCGCACCGTCGGTCGGCCGATGGCGCGCTCCAGCAGTGCGACATCGCCAATGACTTCGAGACCTTGGCGGGCGCGGGTGATCGCGGTGTAGACGAGTTCGCGGGTCAGCAGCGGCAGGTCGTCGTCGGGCAGGAGAAACGCGACACGCTCGAATTCCGAGCCCTGCGATTTGTGCACCGTCAGGGCAAAAGCGCTCTCATGGCCGGGCAACCGGGCCAGCGGCAGGCGGCGGAAGGCCGCGCCTTCGGCAAAGTAGGCGAAAAGCCCGTCGCCGTGCGGGAGGATGATGCCGATGTCGCCATTGAACAGGCGGGTGGCCGGATCGTTGGCGAGAATCATGATGGGCCGGCCGGCGTACCAAGCGCCCTGCGCCGTCGATGCCCGCGCGGCGGCATGCCGGTCAAGGGCGGTATTGACGGCTTCGACGCCCCGCGGCCCGATACGCAAGGGCGAGAGAATTCGAAAACGCCCGAAGGCTTCGAAGACGGGTTGTGGGTCGCCGTCGAAGGCGGCGATGGCTGCGAAATATTCGCAATAGCCCTCGATCAGGTGGCCCCAGGTGACGGCGGTGAGCGTCGGTGAGGTGTCCGGCCGCAGCGCCACACTGCTGTCGCCATCGAATGCGGCGAGCGCGCTTTCCGGTTGGTCATCGCGCACGGCGGCCGCCAGCCGGCCGAGCGCGGTCTCGCTGCCGAAGCGGTAGCTCCGGGTTAGCCGGGTGATGGCCGATGCGAGTGGATTATCGCCATTCCCGGCTGTCAGTTCGGCGAAGACGGCGCCGGACTCCACTGCCGCCAGCTGGTCACGGTCGCCGAGCAGGATCAGTTCGGCGTCTTCCGGCAGGGCGTCGACCAGCCGGGTGGCGAGCGCCAGGTCGAGCATCGAGGCCTCATCCACCACCAGCACATCGAGCGTCACTAATTCACTGCCGCGCTGGCGGCGGCCGGGCGCCATGCCGAGCAGACGGTGCACCGTGAACGCTTCGGTGGGCAGATGCGCGCCGATGGCCGGCGGTAGATCGGCGGCGCGCTGGCGCAGGCTTTCCATCATCCGTGCCGCCGCTTTGCCGGTGGGTGCCGCCAGCTTGATGCGCAAGTCTGGCTGCCGGCCCAGGCGTTCGCCGAGCAATTGCGCCACCTGCGTCGTCTTGCCGGTGCCGGGGCCGCCAGCGACGATGCGGAGTTTTTCGGCTTTCAGGCGCTTGGCCAATGCCGCCGCCAAACGGCGCTCGTAATCGTCGTGGCGGGCGAGATAGAGGCGCTTGCCGTCGAGCACGAGGGGCAGTCCGGCGCCAGCAGGCCCCACCACGCCGCTGGCGAGCAGTTCGGCGCCCTCGATTTCCGGGAATGCATCGAGATCGATGCAGACATGGCCGGCGGCCGCTGCGCTGGCAACGGCGCGTGCCGCCAGCTCCAGCGCCTGCAGCGCCGCCGGAGCGGCATGGCTTGCCCAGCGCCGGCATTGGTCGGCGAAAGCGTCGGCGAGCGGGGGCGGATTGTGAGGGTTCATGAATCGAGCAGTTTGGAAAAGTCATCCAGCAGCGCCAGGTCGACCGGCAGGTGATGGATGCCGGCATCGCCCCAATCGGGCCGCACGCCGCGCACGAAGAGGTAGAGCGCGCCGCCGAGGTGGCGGGCGGGATCGTAGCCCGGCAGGCGGCGCGTCAGATGCCGGTGCAGCGCCGTTTGGTAGATGAGCGCCTGGAGGTTGTAGCCATGCTGCTCCATGGCGATGTCGAGCCCGGCGCTGGCGTAATGCTCGCGCCGCTCGCCGAGGTGGTTGGATTTCCAGTCGAGCACCCAGTAGCGGCCTTCCGCTTCGAAGATCAGGTCGATATAGCCATGCAGCCATCCGCCGAGGCGGCGGAAGACCAGGGCCGGGACGATCAGGCCATGGCGCGCCAGCAACGCCTTCAACGCCGGCGCGTCGAGGTTGGCGGCGGGCAAGGTGAATTCCATTTCACTCAGGCGCTGGCGCCGGCCAATGTCGGCCAGGCGCGCGCCGGCCGGCAGGGGCGTTGCCAATACATCGTCGAGCAGGCGGTGCAACATGGCGGCGAGCGTGACGGCCGGCAGCTTCCCGCCCGGCGGGAAGGCTGCCAGGGCGTCGGCGATGGCGCCATCCCAGGTTGCCGGATTGGTGAAATCGATGTGTTCGAAAACGGCGTGGATGCAATCGCCGGCCTGTGGTCCGCGCGGGAAGCGGAGGATGTCGAGCGGCCCGACCGGCGCCGGTGGTTCATCGGGCAGATTGGCGATGAGCGTGGCCCGGGCGTCGTGGTCACTGGCAGCGCTTTCCCGCGCCTCCGCCCCACGCAGCAGGCCGGTGAAACTGTCGAGGCGCCAGTCGGGGCGCAGATGCCTTGTCGCCTGGCGGGCGGCAAGCGGTGCATCGGCGAGCGGCGGGGGGACGGTTTCGCCGGATCCCGGCGGCAGCGGTTCGAGCGCGATGTCATGGTTGTCGGCGAATGCCTGCCAGGCGGCTGCGATGTCAGCCTCGCCGCCGCCCTCCTTGAGCCATTTTTCCGGCGCGATCCCGGCGCCGGCAATCAGCCAGTTGAGCAGCGATTTGCGGCTTTCGGCGGTGCTCGGCCTGCCTGCATACTCGCGGCAGTAGGGGCCGCAGACGAGATAAAGCCGATGCTCGGCCCGGGTCAGGGCGACGTAGAGCAGGCGCAATTGTTCGGCGGCGAATTCGAGCTTGCAATCGGCGTCGTCGACTTCGCCGAAATCGACCACTGCCTTGCCTTCCGCGTGGTATTCCAGGCCCGGCAGCGGCCGGCCCTGGCGGCGCAGGCCGCCTTCCCAGACGAAGGGACAGAAGACCACCGGATATTGCAGCCCCTTGGCCTTGTGGATGGTCACGATGCTGACCAGGCGGCGGTCGGATTCGAGCCGCAGCTGTGCCGCTTCGTCCTTGGGCGGATCGGCGCGGCGGGCGGAAAACCAGGCGAACAGCGCCTCCGGCGTTGCATGCTCGTTTTCGGCTTGGTGCAGCAGTTCGGTGAGATGACGCAGGTTGGTCAGCCGCCGCTCGCCGGCAGGGCCCGCGAGGAGGCGGCCGGCGACGCCGGCTTCGTGCATCAGGCGGCCCATGGCGTGGGCAATGCCGCGCGTCTGCCAGGCGTGCAGCCAGGCGAGATGGCGCTCGACCCAGCCGGCCAGTGCCACGTCGTCGTCCGCCAGCGCCAGGATCGCCGTGGCATCCAGCCCCATGGGCGTCGTCGCGAGCCCGGCCTTGAGGCAATCGGGGCGGGTCGGTTCGAGCAGGGCGGCGAGGATGCGCTCCAATTCCTCCGCTTCGCCACTGGCGAACACGCTTTCCGGCGACAGTTCTGCGGCGGCGAGGCCAACCTCGGCCAGCGCGGCCTTGATCCGCCTTCCCTGCGCATGCGTGCGCACCAGCACGGCGATATCGCCGGCGGCCAGCGGCCGGCCGCCGATTTCAATCTTTCCCGCCCGGCCGGCGTTGACCAGGCGGGCGATTTCCGCCGCGCTGGCTTTGGCGGCGCCTTGCAGGGCTTCGGTCTTTTCGAGCGGTGCATCCGAGGCGGGCAGTTGCCAGCATTGCAGCGCGGCGCGCGGCTGGCTATGGTCGATGAATGGCTGGCGCGGCTTGTCACCGACGCTGGCCGCCTCGAAAGCAAGGCCGTCGAGCATAAACGCCGCCGGGTTGGCGGCGAAAAGGCGGTTGAGGGCGCCGATCAGACCGACGTCGGAACGCTGGTTGGCGGCCAGGGTGTAGTGGTTTTGCGCGGCGGCACGGGCGCCGAGGTAGGTGTGGAGATCGGCCTGGCGGAAGCTGTAAATGGCCTGCTTGGGATCGCCGACCATGAACATCGGGTTCTCGCGGCCGCCGTAGATGCGCTGGAAAATAGCGAACTGCAGCGGGTCGGTATCCTGGAATTCGTCGATCAAGGCCGCGCCGTAGCGCCGCACTAGCGCTGCAGCCAGCGCATCGCCGCCGGGGCCGTGCAGCGCGCTGTAAACGCTGAAAAGCAGGTCGTCGAACGATTGCAAGCGACGCTCGCGCTTCTTGCGGCGGATTTCGGGCAGACCCCAGTCGAGCAGTTCGCGCAGCAAGCGCAGGCGGTAATGTTCGAATGCCGTTTCCAGCGCCTCGCGTGCCGCCGCCAAAGCATCCGCCGCTTCGAAGAAGGGATGGCAGGGCGGCGCCTGCTTGCCCTTCACCTTGTGCTTGGCACAGCGGTAATTCAGCGCGCAGGCCGACAATTCGCCGAAGGGATTGCCGGCAGCGAAGAAGCAGCGCCAGTCGATGGCGCCCTGAACCACCTTTTCGGCGCTGTGCATGTTGGCATAGAGCGCCGGGATGGCGGCGAGCATGGCCTGTTCGGCGCCTTCCGCATCCTCGGCCCAGCGCGCCGCCGCCTCGGCGTAGGCCGTTTCGACGTTGCTGGCGCTGGCTGGCGTCGCGGTTTCAGCCTCCGGCCAACGCAGTTCGGCCAGGGGTTTGCCGAGGTGGCGGTTGAGCATCCCGGCGAGCAAGGTCGGCGTCAGCTTGCCGCCGGAGAGCCACTCGGCAAAGCCCTCGGGCAACGCGCCGAAGGCGATGCGACGTCGCCAGAAGTCAGCGGCCACTTCGCGGCAAAGTTCGGCGTTGTCGGTCAGCTCGAGCGCGAACGGTTGGCCGGCGGCGAAGGGCATTTCCGCCAGGGCACGCTGGCAAAAGCCGTGGATGGTAAAAATGGCGGCTTCGTCGAAGCCAGCGAGCGCGGCGGCGAAACGGTCGCGCTGGGTGCGGCGGTCGAGCCCGGCGCTTTCAAGGCTGGCGATGAGGTTGGCAACGAAAGGATCGGCGCCAGCGGTCAAGCCGTCGAGCGCCGCCAGGGTTTCGACCAGGCGGCCGCGGATGCGCTCCTTCAATTCGGCGGTGGCGGCGTTGGTGAACGTCACTACCAGCACTTCGCTCACCGGCAGGTTGCGCTCGGCGATCAGGCGCAGCGCCAGTCCGCAGATCGCCCAGGTCTTGCCGGTGCCGGCCGAGGCCTCGATCAGCGTGCTGCCGGCGAGCGGACAGGCGAAGACGTCGAGCGGCGCGCTCATTCAACCACTCCGTCGAGATGCGCCAATAGCGGCTCCAGCAGCTTCGCCGCCAAGTCCTCGAAGGCTTCGCCCAGCGGCTCGGGATTGCCGCGCAGCGCCAATCGCCACCAGGGATCGGCGCTTTCGTATTGCCAGGTGGTGCGCCATTTGTCCCCGCTTTCCGTCACCCGCTTCCAGGCGGTGCGCGGGTAGAAGGGCAGCGGCGCGCAAAGACCGAGGCGATAGCCTTCGATCAAGGCAGCGAGGTGTTCGCGCGGCTGCGCCACCGGATGCAGGCGGAAAACGCCGTCGCGAGCGACGATGCGGGTTTCCAGGGCGCCGTTCGCGGCGGCGTTGAGGCAGAGGTGTTCGATCCAGGCCGCGAGAAAATCATGCACGCCGGCCGGAGCGCAGCGCCAACGCAGCAGCCCGCCCGGCCGGATGTCGGTGAGCTGGCCTTCCAGCGTCCAGCGTTCGCCAGCGAATTCGAAACTCAAATCGAGGGCAAGGGGCGCCAGGGTCGGGCCGGCAAGATGTGGCGCCAGTTGTGCGGCAAAGGCGGCAACGGCTTCAGCTTCGCGCTCGGCATAGTGGCTGCCGATCTGGCCGGCCGGCAATTCGGGGCCGGCGCCGGCGAGCGCCATCAGGTCGACTTCGCCGGCGAGCGCCGCCGGCAGCAGGCGGTCGGTCAGCGCCCACTTCTCCTCGTTGCCCGGCAGCAGCGGCTCTTCATCGTCCAGCGTTTCGTCGGCGGCGGTCAGCCGGATGTCGAGGCGCTGCCGCAGGAGGAAGCGGGCGGGGTGGCGGTAAAAGTCGATCAGCCGCGCCGGTGTGAGCGTTCGCCATTCCTCGGGTGCCGGTGGCAGTGGTTGGGTAAAGAGTGGCGCTGCGGGCAAGGCAGGGCCGGGGTCTTCATCGCCTTCCGCCGTTTCGTCCCAAGGTGCTGCGCTGGCGGGCGCAGCGGCCTGCAGAGCGGCGCAGAGCGCGGCGTCGTAGCTGATCAGGCGTGGATCGGAGCGTTCGGCGTCGGAAAAGTAAGCGAGTGAGAAGGGCTGCAAGGGATGTTCGAGCACCAGCCGCTGGCGGGGCGCGCCGGTGGCGGCGAGGAGGAAATCGATCAGTTCGGCCACCGGCACGGCGGGCGGCAGGGGCGAGTTGTCGCGTTGACTGCGGCCGGTCCAGGTGATGATGAGGCGTTCGCGGGCGGCGAGAATAAGGTCGAGAAAGAGGTTGCGCTCGTCCACGCGGCGCTGGCGGTCGCCGGGGCGGGCGATCAACGGCATGAGGTCAAATTCCACCGGCGGCGCGGTTGACGGAAAAGCCCCGTCGCTCATGCCAAGCAGGCAGACGACGCGATAGGGAAGCTGGCGCAGGCTGGGGAGCGCGGTAAAGGTGACGGCGCCACTGGGCACGCCGCCGCGCGTGCCGGCATCGAGCGCTTCGATGAGCGCGGCCTGGGCGACGGCGAAGGGCAGGCGCAGGTCGGCCCCAGCTTCGGTCATGTTGCGCGCCAGCGCGGCGAAGGCGTTCTGGAGGCTGCGCCGGTCTTCCGCCAAGTCCGGGTCGGTGGCGATGAAATCGTTCAAGACGCCCTGCCAGAGCGTCAGCCATTCGGCCGGCGTCAGCGTTTGACCGAGGCGATGGGAAAGCGCTTCCAGCGCGGCGATGAAGCGCCACAACTGCCCCAGCGGCAAAGCCGCCGATCCTTCGAGATGACCGGCCGGGGCGATGCCTCGAAAGACGGTGGGGACGGGCGGCAATCCGGCGCCGACAGTGGCGCTTTCCGGCATGGCGTAGCCAAGGAGCAGGCGGGCAAGGGCGTCGCGCCAAGTGTGGCGGGCATCGGCCGGCTGGTCGAAACTGGCGCGGTGATCGCTGTCACGGCCCCAATGCACGCCGGCATCGGCCAAGGCGGCTTGCAGGGCTTCGAGATCGTTTTCGTCGAGACGGAAGGCGGCGGCGACCGGCGCTTGGCGCAGCAGGCCGAAAACCGTGCTCGCGGTCCAGCGCGAATCGGCGGCCGCCAGCACCGCGAGCAGCGCGCCGGCAATCGGGTTGGCGCGGGTTTCGCCCCGGCCGGTGGTGACGTAGGGAATGCGGCCGGCGGTGCCGAACACCGCGTCGATCAGCGGCGCGGCGGCGTCGAGGTCGGGCGTGGCGACCAGGATTTCAGAAGGGCCGGGCGCATCGTCGCCCTCGAAAAGATCGAGCAACTGATCGTGCAGGACTTCGAGTTCGCGGGTCAGCGAGTGGCAGGCGTGGCATTCGATGCTGCGGTCGTCGTCGGCCAGCGGCAATTGGCCGTGGTCTGGCGGTTCGAGGTCGAGGATGCCGTCCTGGAGCCGGTGCAGGAGTGAGGGTGCAGCCAGCGGCGAGGCGTTGGGCGAAAAATCGCTGTCCTCCAGCGCCTCGACCTTGTCGAGCAACAGGCCGAACAACGCCTGGGTCTGCTTGCCCCACGCCGCCAGCAATGGATGGCCGGGATCGTGGTATTCGCCGCGACCTTCGGCCTGAAGGCGCGCGAGGCGGCGTACCTCGACGATTTCGTGCCAGTACGCCTGACAGGGATTGAGGAGATAGAGCCGGATGTCGATCCAGCCCGACAGCCGTTGCAGCAGGTCGAGGTAGAGCGGCGGCAAGGTGGAAAGGGCGAAGACGTGGGCGCGTGGCGGCAAGCCGGCAGCCTCGACGGCGTGCGGCCCAAGGCGTTCGATGGCGGCGAAGAATCCGGCGGAGGGATGCTGGCGATTCGTGCCCAGCTCGGTGGTAAAACGGCGCCACAGCGCCGATTGCCAGGCTTCATCGGCACGTTGCTGCGGCGATGCGCCTGGCAGCCCGGCCGGGTTGCCTTCGCTCCAAGCCGCCAGCCAATCCGGGCGGTAGGTGATGTATTGCTCGAAAAGCGCCGCGACGCGGTTGGCGAGCTCGAAACGCATGCGGAAGTCGGCGTCCGCGAGGTAGTGCGAAAGTCGGGGCAGGCTGTCGATAAACGCCTTGTCGTCGAAAATCCGATAGAGCCGCCAGCACAGTCGGCTGGGCGCGAAAGGCGAAACCGCCTGCACCGGCGCCAGCTGGGCGATGCGCTCCCACAACCATTGGGCGAGGAAGGAAAACTCTACCTGAGCACAGATCCCATCACGCCTGGCCAGCGCGAGCTGCACATCGCGGCGGACGGCGAGGCTGGGAACGATGAGCTGCTGCGCGGCGAATGGCCCGCCCGGCGCTTCTGCGAGATCGCTCAACAGGCGTTCGCGCAGGATTTCGTAGCGGTTGGTGGTGAAGAGGTGAAGCATGAAGAAAGATTAGCCGAAATGGCCGACATGGGGGCGGCGCTTTCGCGCCTGCAGGAGGAGCCTGGCAACGCCACGGTGCGAAATTGCAGAACGTGGGAAGATCACTGGAACGGTGAGGAAACGGCAGGGAGCGGTGCCGCGCCCCTGCCGTTTCCCCGTGTCACGCAAAGTATGGACGTTCGAGGCTGAACAGCAGGCGGCGCGCATTTTCGCGCCAAGCCTTGGGCGCTCCGGTTCCGAGGACGATGCTGCCCATGCTATAGGCTAGTCCGCGCAATTCTGGCGGAAGGCCGTCCATTTGTTTCTCTATGGCCTCAGGTGATTCTCCTGCTTTTAAAGCGTCAGCGATGCGCCGCATGGCCGCGAGATGCTCGAGGCGGGCTCCATCGACCTTCTGCAAGTAAGGCGTATGATCGCGGCCGTTCCGGATAGCCAGCGCTACGCTTGTCCACAGGGTTGCATTGTCGAGGCCTTGTTCGACGGGCAGGGCGAGCACGCGCTCGATGAGGGTACGCGGCGCACCATCGGAGGCAGCGGCGAGGCGCAGTAGGCGGGCCTCCGATTCGACATGAGTATGTGCCAGCCGAGTAGCCTCCTCCAGGCGGCCCTTTGCCATTGCTGTGTAGGCCTTGAAGCGGGGCGGTGCATCCGCGTCGCCGTTCTCCACCGAGAGGAGTAGCCGCAGTTGAATCGAACGCTTGCCTAACTCTGCCAGATCCGTGGTGCTGGCGTTATCGTGCACTCGCCGAATGCGGGCGAGGTCCACCGCGACGACGGCGGCCATAGGGGGCAGACGGCGCACCGTCTCTTCCATCGCTTGACGCGCTGAACTCCAGCGCGCGCCCCCTGCTTCTTCGTAGCCGAACGAATTTATCAGCCAGGCGTTGTCCTTCCAGCGGCGGTGCGCGTCGGCAATCGCTAAGTTACGGGCGCTGGGGTCTTCCATGCAGCGGGTGGCCAGGTATTGCCAGTCCGGATTGTTGGATTCCGCCCTGGCCTTAGCCTGATGTCTTTCGCAGACCGCGGTTCGACCCTGCCCGGTGGCGATGTCCTGTTCCATGCGGCGCAGAAGGACGTCATTGGGCGTCTGTTCAAGGCGGCCGGTCAGCAACTTGGGAAAATCAGGTAGCTGCGCTGCCGCCCACAGCCATTCCAGGGTATGCGGCATCTGTGTGCCGTCCCAAGTGGCATGGGCGCGAATAACGCGCTCGCGCTCCGGGTCGGTGGCGAGCATCCCGAGGGCATCCTGCGGCGCGGCGTCGCCGAAGCCCGTGAGCACTTCCCGGGTGGCGCCGCCGGATTTGGTGCTGATGCTCTTGGGTGGCTCGGTGAAGAGCACTTCGGCCGAGGTGGAGCGCCAACGTTCGGCGCCAAGCAGGCGCTCGGGTCGGCGGATGGCGTTGCCGTAAATTGCCGTCCATTCAACCATTGGGCTCGCCGAGGCGATGTTGTAGACCGCGTTGTTGAAGCTGCCGCGCACTTCGACGTCGAAGGCCTCGACGACTCTGCCAGCGAGTGTGGTGGTTTCGACGTGGTAGTCACGGTCTGCATCGAGGGTGCGGGTGACCGCGGAGAAGGCGGCCACTTCGAAGCGCGTATCGCCGATGCGTACCGCCAACGGCTGCCCGATACCGTTATAGACGGTGATGCTGGCACTTCCGACCGTCCCGCCGAGGCCGAGCACAGCCCCGACGATACCCAGCGCCGCCGCCAGACGGGCCAGCATGGGCAACACGCCGTCAGCGGTCTGGAACCGGCCCCACCAGCCAAGGCGAGTCTGCCGCTTGCGTTCCTGTCCGGGCAGGAGCACCTCGTAGGATTGGGGAACCTGAGTGGGGGCGGGCGCTGGATCAAGCGTCTGCCCGCTCTTCACCGCTTCCGCCACCGCCGCTTCGGAAACCAGAAGTTGTTCCAGCGCCCGGTTACGCAGGGCGCCACACAGGCCGGCGGCTGCATCTACCCAGCTATCGACTGCCTTCAACCAATCGTTGATGTTTTCCTTGGTGGCCGGGGCGAATTTGAACTCTCCGAGCGCCGCTGCCCAGTCCGGGATGGTCAGACGTTCGGCCAGGGAAGCGTCGAGCACCACCTGCCCGCTCTGGGCATGGACGCGCTCAAGGGAGCGGAAGAGCGAATTGGCACAATCGATGATACGGCGGACCCCGGATGAACTGACCCGGCGCGTCGCCGTCTCCACCGCGAGCACGTTGCTAAGCAAGCCTTGGGCATCCCGCAGGTTGGCTTCGGTATGGTCGCCATAGTGGACGGCGGCGAGAAGGCCGCGCAGGTAGTCGGGCCAGCCGCCCCCCAATTGCTCGGCGGCGGCGAGATGGGCAGCGCGGCAGAGGCGGTCATGAGCTTGCAGGCGCCCTTCCACAGCCTTGAGCTCTGCTTCCACGCGGTTAAGGGCTTGCGGCAAATCCTTCGGCTGCAATGCCTCGCCGCGATGGCGAATGACCCCGCCCGGCGCCTTGAGCGTTCCGGCGGCGAGGGCGCGCAGCTGGCCCAATTCCTTTTCCAGCGTATTGAGCAACTCAATGTCCTGGCCGAGGGTGGGCGGATACAGGCGGTCCAGGGCGCGCGCCGCCATGGCGCCGCCCGGCGCATACAACGCCTGTGGCTCGGCCGCCCAGCGCACCGCCGAGCGGCCGAAGTAGACGCCG
>JAPUEC010000114.1 GCA_027492775.1 Rhodocyclaceae bacterium | reverse complement strand
CGTCGGCGGTCATCGCCACCCCGCCGCAAGCCAACTGGAGCCAGTTGTCGCCTGCCGAGCGCACCGTGCTCGCCCCGCTGGCTGGGGACTGGGACAACATGGAGAACTTCCGTCGCAAGAAATGGCTGGGCATTGCCGGCCGCTACGCGCAAATGAAGCCGGAAGAGCAGCAGCGCATGCAGGAACGCATGCGCCAGTGGGCCGCCATGACGCCCGAACAACGCTCCAAGGTGCGAAACAGCTATAAGGAATTCCGCCAGTTACCGCCCGAAAAGAAGGCCGCGGTGCAGCAAAAGTGGAAGGCTTATTCCAATTTGCCGGACGAGGAAAAGGCGCGCCTCAAACAAGGCAAACAGAAACCGACGGCGACGAAGCCGCCCGTCGCTGCCACGCCGGGAACCGCGGCGCCTAGCGCCAACTCCCCCACGGGCGCGCCGCCGGGGACCGCGCCGGCTCCGGAGAACATCTCCCGATGACGCTGGCAGACCCGGCCATCACCCGCCGGCTGGCCAGCATGCTCTACGAAGTCCTGCTGCTTCTGGGCGTCCTCTCGGTCACCTTCATCCTCCCGCATATCGTCCTTGGCATCTACGCGGGCATCAACGCCGGCCCGATAGCGACCCAGATTCATTTTTTTCTGGTGCTCCTGGTTTATTTTTGCTGGTTCTGGCTGCATGGCGGCCAGACCCTGGCCATGAAAACCTGGAAACTGCGCATCGTCGGCGCCGACGGCACCCCAATCCGTCCGACTCAGGCGCTGTTGCGTTATCTGGCCGCATGGCCAGCCATCACCTTGCTAGGCGTGGGACTGTTCTGGGCGCTTTTCGACCGGGAGCGGCGTTTTTTGCATGACCGCATCGCCGGTACGCGCATCGCCTGGGAACGCTGACCCGCCAGCGCAGCCGTTAGCGCCGTTCCACCCACCACAGCATTCCAACTGCGGCCAGCATGAAGAGAGCGGATGGCGCGGCTGCGCTGGCGAAAGGCGGCCAGGAATTGATCACGCCCAGGCTTGAAAACAAGCCATTGAGCATGTGGAAAAGGATACCGATCATCACGCCGGCAAAAATCTTCAGGCTGACGGCGCCCATGCGGCTGTGGGTGTAGCCGAAGGGCAAAGCCAACGCCACCATGACCAGCGCCGCCAAGGGGTAGATCAGTTTTTTCCAGATCGCGATTTCATAACGCTCGGTCTTCTGCCGATTGTCGGTGAGATGGCGGGTGTATTTCACCAGTCCGTAGAGCGACATGCGTTCAGGCGCCACCATGAGTACGGAAAGCAGCTCCGGATTGAGCGCGGATTGCCACTCGACCGTGTCATGGCGTTCGACCCGGGCGCTATCGCCTTGGAGAATGGTGCTCACCACCTCCTGCAGACGCCAGCGCCCGGAAGGAAGGAAACTCCCCTCCTTCGCCTCGCTCACCGATTTCAGGGCGTTGCCCTCGTCGAACTCGTAAATCCGGATGCCCTGCAAGCGCGCATCCGGCGTTGCCGTCCGCACATTGACGAATTTCCGCCCATCCTTGATCCACAGACCAGACTCGAATCCCTGCGCCACTACATTGTTCATGGCGCGGGCACGCAAATCCTGAGCTGCTCGTTCCGAGAAGGGCACCACGCCCTCGCCGATGATCAGGGTCGCCAGGGCGAGTACCGCGGCGAGCTTGAAGAGGGTCATCAACAATTCGCGGGTCGACAGGCCGGAGGCGCGCAGAACGGTGATCTCGGAATGGCGGGCCAGGGTGGAGAGGGCATACAAGGTACCAATCAGCGCCGCAATTGGGATCAGTTCATAAACCCGCCCCGGCAGGCTCAGCAGGACGAATACCAGGGCATGCCCGAACTGGTAGCCGCCCTTGCCGACACTGCGCACTTCGTTGATCAGGTCGAAAAAGCTGAACAGCGCGATGAAGGCCACCAGCACCAGCAGCACCGCCGCCAAAGTTTCGCGCATGAGATAGCGCTGATAAAGCATCATGCGCATCAGGTTTTGCTCCGCTGCCAGGGCCAACGCGCCATCAGGCGGCGATAAATCAATAGGGCGACGACGAGCCCCATCACCGCATGCACCGCCCAGACGCCGATCCAGAAAGGAAGCTTGCCTTGAGCCACCCAGGCCTGGCTGACCGAAATCAGGTTGCTGTAGATGGCATAGATCAGGATCGCCATCAGCATGTTCGCCGACCGGCCGGCGCGGGGATTGACGAAGGAAAGCGGAATGGCGAGCAGCGCCAGCAAGATGGCGGAAACGGGAAGGCCGATACGCCAGAGCAGTTCGCCGCGATTGCCGTTGTTGTCGTTCTGAATCAATTCCAGCAACGTCATCCGGTTGGGCATCGGGTCCGACGAGCGGATCGCCGAATCCTCGCTGCGGAAACCGTAGCGCTCGAACTCCATGATCCGGAATTCCGGCGTTCCCGGCTCGACCTCATAGCGTCGGCCGTTTTCAAGGACCATGAAGCGGTCGCCGTTTTCGGCGTATTCCTGGTGCCCGCTGGAGGCCATCACCACCCCCATCCTGCCCTCCTGCATGGAGGCGACGAAAACGTTGCGGACCTGATCGAGCGTGCTGCCCATGGATTCGACGAAGACGACCCGTTCGCCCTTGTTCGCCTCGCGGAAAGCACCGGGCGAAACCTGCGAAGTATCGTTGCGCGCGCCAAGCTTCTCCTTGTATTCCGTGCTCTTCAAACTTGCCCACGGGGAAAGGAAAGAAGAAAGGACGCCAATGGCGACGACCACGGGCAGGGAAAACTTCAGAACCGGGCGTATCCACGCCGTCAGCGGCAACCCGCAGGAAAACCAAACCACCATTTCAGAGTCGCGATAGGCGCGTGACAAACTGATCAAAATGGCGACAAACAGGGTCAAGGTCAGCAGGATCGGCAAAAAGTTGAGCGCGGCAAATCCCAGCAGGGCGAGCACCGCTTCGGGCGCCACGCGACCACCCGCGGCTTCATTGAGCAGGCGGATCAATTGGGTCGATGTCAGGATCGCGAGCAATGCAACGCTGATGCCTGCCGCCGCCTGAACGAATTCGCGCCGGATAATGCGCTCGAAGATCATGCTTTGACGAAAATGAAAAATTGCGAGGATAATCGACAAATCGTCGATTTTTTTTGAAATCAGGAGCGGCTAGTGGAATTTAGCACAAAAAGCGGCAGTCCGGAAAAGCAGCGCGGCGGCAGCGTCGTCGTCGGCATTTTTGAATCCCGCAAAATGACTCTCGCGGCCGAACTGCTGGACAAGGCCGCCCAGGGCTATATTTCAGACGTTCTCCGGCGCGGTGACATGGACGGCAAGGCCGGCACCACCCTCCTCCTGCATCAGGTTCCCGGGACGCTGAGCGACCGAGTGCTGCTGGTCGGGCTGGGCAAGGAACGCGAGTTCCGCGACAAGGAATATTGCAACAGCATTCGCACCGCGGTGAAGGCGCTGAACGAAACGGGCGCCTTCGATGCCACCTTCTTCCTCACTGAAATCGCCGTCAAGAAGCGCAGCGTCGTCTGGCGTGTTCGTCAGGCCGCCCTGCAGGCGCTCGATGCGAGCTATCGCTTCGATCAGTTCAAGAGCAAAAAGGAAGACAATCGCCGCCCGCTCAAGAAAATCACTTTCGCCGTCGAACGGCGCAACGAACTGGCCCAGTCCGAAGAAGGCCTGGAACAGGGCATCGCCATCGGCGAAGGGATGGCGCTCACCCGCACCCTCGCCAATCTGCCGCCCAACGTCTGCACGCCGACCTATCTGGCGGAACAGGCGCGCAGCATGGCCGGCGAATTCGGGCTGGATTGCGAAATCCTCGAGCGGGAAGACATGGTCAAGCTGGGCATGCATTCCCTGCTTGCCGTCGCCCAGGGTTCGCACCAGCCGCCCAAGCTCATCGTCCTGCGCTACCACGGAGGAAGAACGGGCGACAAACCGATCGTGCTGGTCGGCAAGGGCATCACCTTTGATACCGGGGGCATCTCGCTCAAGCCGGCTCCAGACATGGACGAGATGAAATTCGACATGTGCGGCGCGGCAAGCGTCCTCGGCACCATGCGTGCCATCGCCGGCATGCGCCTGCCCGTCAACCTGACCGTCGTCGTGCCCACCACCGAGAACATGCCGGGTGGGGGCGCCACGCGTCCGGGCGACATCGTCACCTCAATGTCTGGCCAGACCATCGAAATTCTCAATACCGACGCCGAAGGCCGCCTCATCCTCTGCGATGCGCTGACTTACAGCGAGCGCTTCGAACCCGAAGTGGTGATCGACGTCGCCACGCTCACCGGCGCCTGCGTCATCGCGCTCGGCCACGTCGCCACCGGCCTATTGGCCAATAACGACGCGTTGGCGCGCGAATTGCTGAATGCGGGCGAGGAATCCTTTGACCGCGCCTGGCAGATGCCGCTCTGGGACGACTATCAGGAACAGCTGAAGAGCCCCTTCGCCGACATGGCTAACATCGGCGGCCGCGCTGCCGGCACCGTCACCGCCGCCTGCTTCCTTTCGCGTTTCACCAAGAAATTCGAATGGGCGCACCTGGACATCGCCGGCACCGCCTGGCTGTCGGGCAAGGAAAAGGGAGCCACCGGCCGCCCCGTGCCGCTGCTCACCCATTACTTGCTGAAGCGCGCTGGCAAGCTTTACTAGGGCACCCTTGACTCAGGTCTTTTTCTATCACGGCGCGGCGGATAAACTCGCCGCCGCCTGTGGCCTCCTGGTCAAGGCCTGGGCGCAGAAGAAGCCCGTTCTCGTCTTCGCGCCCGAAGCCTCGCTCGCATCCGACCTCGATCGCTTGTTGTGGACCCAGCCGGCGACCGGGTTCGTCCCGCACTGCCGCGCCGATTCGCCGCTCGCCGCCGAAACGCCGATCATCATCACCGCCAAGCTCGACGAATTGCCGCAGGAAGAGCGCCTAATGAACCTGGGCCGGGAAATCCCGCCCAATTTCTCGCGCTTCGCCAGTCTCATCGAAGTCGTCGGCGAGGAAGAGGGCGACCGCCTGGCGGCGCGCGACCGTGTCCGCTTCTACAAGGATCGGGGGTATGAAGTGCGCTATTTCGATCTTTCCAAGCCGGCATGAGCGGCACTGAAAAACTGGCCGGCGATTCCGTCGTTGCCCGCGCCGATGCGCTCATGCAGCGGCGCCTGGCCCACGCCGCGACACCGCCGCCGACGCTGGAAGTGCCGGTTCTCACCGAGGCCATTCCCGATGTCGAGGATGGGCTTCCCATCCTGACCCAGGTCGCCGACGAGCGCGAAACCACCGCACAGCCGGATCCGGAGCTCATCGAGCGCCTGCTTCAGGAATTCACCCGCCGCGTTCATAAGCGCATCGCCGCCGAGCTTCCCAGCCTGGTCGAGGCCGCACTGCAAATCACGCTCTCCGACCTGACCCGCGAACTGGAACAGGGGTTGACCGAGACCACCGAGGCCGCCATCCGCGATTTCCTGCAGGAACAAGGCAAGAAACACCGGCGTTAGCAACTGGCGCAACCAGCGCGGCGTGGGGGCCAATCGCCCGAGGCGAAGCCGCGCTCGCGCTCCACCTGGCTAACGCGGCGCCTCCGGCTTCCCGGCTTCTTCCCGCCGTTTCGGTGCTTCCGCCGGTTTGTCCTTGCCATGCGCGGCGCCGGCGTCCGGGCGTCCCGGCCTCCCCTCGCCGCCGTTTCGCCCATGCGCCGCGTCTGCCGCACCAGGAGGCACCCGCGTTACCTGGACCTCCGGCTTCTTGACGATCATTTCCGGCAACGAGGGCCGCTTGGGCGGCGGGATCGCGCCTGCAGCCGGGCTTGGCGCTTTGCTTTCGGGCGGATGCCGCCGATCTTCGCGCCCCTTCCCGGAAAATGAAATCGCTTCGCTCTCGTGGTCGCGGTTAGCCGGATTGTTCGGGCGCAACGCCGGCGGACGCGGTGAATCGTTGCGTGCGACCGGCGGCGTCGCCGGCGCGTGTGGCGCTTGGCCCGGGACCGGCGGTGTCGCCTGCGGATAAGGCGCTTGGACCGCCATCCCAGGTTTGGCGATCTCAGGCTGCGGGCGACGATCGCCATCGCGACGCGCCGGCGCAACCTCGGTCCGGGCTGAGGAAACCTGGACGACTTCCGCGCTGCCAGCCGGGGGCCCACCGGGGCGCGCCGGTTCGTTGCGCATAACCCGAGGTGCCGTCGAAGGAGGCGCAGACACTTGCCTATCCAGCTTGCGCACGCCCTCGAACACCCGCTTTTCATCCGCCATGGGCGGCCGCGCGCTCTCCGGGCGATTCGGTGCCGGTGCCATTCCCGGGGGCATATCCTTTCGCGCAACAGCAGCAGCAACTCCGTTCCGGTCTTGTGGCGCCGCCGGGCCGGCCGCCGCGACCGGCGTGCCGGCAGGCTGAACGGCTGCAGACCGAACAGTTCCAGACTGAACAGCCACAGATTGAACGGCAACGGCCGGCGCGGCGGCCGTCGGAGCAATGGCAACCGGCCTTTCGGCCGTCGGCCTGCCCGGCGCATCTCGGCCCACGGGCGCCATTTCGGCGTGCAATTCCTTTCTCGCCGCAGGTGGCATCGCCACCGGCGCCAAGCGGGTAAAGGAGGTCGCCATGGGCCGCCGCGCCGGCTTGGCGTCGCCGAGGACGCTCTGCTTCACCGGCGCCACGCCTGGCGCGCCGCTCAATATCTGCGCCTGGGCGAGTTGCTGCCGCGGCAATGGGCGCGCGACCGGGGCCACCGCCTGGCCGCGGATGAAAGTCGCGCTCGGCACGGCGGTTATGGCGTTGGGCGCCTGCTGATTCACATAAACCGTTTTATTGACGGTCGTGTTGTTGATGACGACATTGTTGATGGTCGTGTTATTGACCACCGTCGTCCGGTTGACGTTGTTGATATAGCGCGGGCTCACCGCATACGCCGGACGATAGGCTTCGCCCGGAGCCAACGGGAACCACGCCACCCCGCTCGAGCGGGTGCTGCCGAAGCTCAGCGTCAGGCTGGCGCCCCTTCCGCCGACGAAGGCCACCAGCGCCGGCGCATAAACCGGCGCCACGGCATGAACCTGGCGTCCGGGCACCCAACACCAGCGGTTGCCCAGATAGGCCCAGCGGCCATAGTGGTAGGGCGCGAAGCCCCAGGGCGCGTCGTCGATCCAGGTCCAGCCCCAAGGGCGAATCCACGCCCAATGGCCGGTGCGATAAGGCGCCCAACCGGCCACCACCGCGCGCGGAGTCCATACCGGCCCGTATTCGGCCGTCTCCTGCCAAGTGCCGTGATTATCCAGTTGCTGGTAGCCGATGACCTCGCGCGGCACATAACGCGCCGAAATGGAGGAATCCTCCGCGCGATCCCGGCTCCTGACCCAGCCGTCGAAAGCATCGTTGGGAAGCGATGGCGAACTGCCCGCCGCTGCCAGCCGCCGGCCGACGAAGCGAATCTGCTGCCGCCCCGGAATCGGCATGCCTGCCCCGTCTTCCCCGTATACCATGCCGCTGCCCTCTCGAATGGCGACGTTGGTAGTGCTGCCGTCCGGTGCCACATCGATGCGATATTCGCCCGGCGCGTTGGGGACGAAGGCCAGGTTGGGGGTCTGGATTTCATAGTGCTGGTCGCGAGGGAGGTTGCGCACCCGCAGGCTGACCGTGCCCTGGGTCACCTTGAGCGTGACCGTGTCGTCGTCCAGTTCGACGAAGCCGAGGCTGGTCTGTTCATTGGCGCGCAGCGCCGCCGAGCCGACATGAAGTTCCATCCGCCCGCCCGGATCGACCCAAAGCCGGTCCCCGGCGGTCAACGGCCGGTTGAGTTGTGCATAACTCCAATCGTCGGTGCCGGCGGGAGCGAACGAGACCGCGCCGTCGAATTGGTTGATACGCGCCACCCGCCCCGGCGGATCGACCTGCGCGGCAGCGCCGCCAAGCAAAAGCAGCCATACGGCCGCGCCGAGCATGTGGCGGAGGATAGTGGTATTCAACATCGCTTACTCCCGCAAATGGGTCCGAAGCTCGCTCGGCCTGCCGCAGCAAGCCCGCTTCGGATGGAAATTGGTTCATCGCAGGTTCACCATAGCCGCGACCGCAGGCGAAAGACGTTTCGTGACTGTACGCAGTTGTAAGCAAATCTTGGCCGGCAACTATTCGCCACCAGGATGCACCATCGCCTCCGGACGAACCCAGCGCTCGAAATCGCCGGCCGTTACGTAACCCAGCGCTGCGGCCGCCTGCTTGAGCGTCGAACCGTCGTGATGGGCGCGCTTGGCGATTTCCGCCGCGCGGTCGTAGCCGATATGCGGCGCCAGCGCCGTCACCAGCATGAGCGAACGTTCCATCAGCTCCCCAATACGCTCACGCCGCGCCTCGATGCCGCGCACGCAGTGCGTGTCGAAGCTCACCATGGCGTCGGTCAAAAGCCGCGTGCTTTGCAGGAAGTTGTGCGCGATTAGCGGCTTGAACACATTCAGTTCGAAATTGCCGGAGGCCCCGCCCACGGTCAGGGCCACGTCGTTGCCGAAAACCTGGCAGCAAACCATGGTCAGCGCCTCGCATTGGGTCGGGTTGACCTTGCCGGGCATGATCGAGCTGCCCGGCTCGTTCTCGGGGATCGCCAATTCCCCCAGCCCGGAGCGCGGCCCGGATGCGAGCCAGCGGATGTCGTTGGCGATTTTCATCAACGCCGTTGCCAGCGTTTTGAGCGCGCCATGCGCTGAAACCAGCGGCTCGTGCCCCGCCAGGGCGGCAAATTTGTTGCCAGCCGAACGCAAAGGCAGATTGGTGTTACTCGCCAATTCCGTCGCCACGCGCTCGCCGAATTCGGGATGGGTGTTGAGTCCGGTGCCGACCGCCGTGCCGCCCGCCGCCAGTTCGCAGAGGCCCGGCACGGTGGCGATGATGGCCTGCTCGGCATGATAAAGCTGCGCGACATAACCCGAGAACTCCTGCCCGAGCGTCAGCGGCGTCGCATCCTGCAAATGAGTGCGGCCGATCTTGACGATTTCGGCGAACTCGCCGGCCTTGGCGGCCAGCGTCGTGCGCAGTTGGCGCAGCGCCGGCAGCAAGCGCAGGTGCAGGCCGAGGCAGGCGGCGACATGCATGGCGGTGGGAAAAATATCGTTGGACGACTGGCCGAGATTGACGTCGTCGTTGGGATGCACGAGCCGCGCTTCGCCGCGCACGCCGCCAAGCAATTCGGATGCACGATTGGCGAGCACCTCGTTCATGTTCATGTTGGTCTGCGTGCCAGAGCCCGTCTGCCAAACCGCGAGCGGAAATTCCGTCGGATGCCGGTTGTTCACCACCTCCTCGGCGGCCAGAATGATCGCGTTCGCCTTATCCGCCGGCAACACGCCCAACTCGCGATTGACGAGGGCGCAGGCGCGCTTCACCGCCGCCAGGGCGACGATGAGTTCCGCCGGCATGCGCTCGCCGGAAATGCGGAAATGCTCGAGCGAACGTTGCGTTTGCGCGCCCCAGAGTTGGCCGGCGGGCACTTCGATGGTGCCGAAACTATCTTTCTCGACTCGGGTTTGAGTCATCGCGTCTCCCGGAACGAAAACATCTGCAGGGGGGTCGAAATAAAAACATTTCCAAATATCATATGAGGTTCGATCTCATGCCCCACAATTTGTTCGATACGCTGCAGGATTTCATGTTGGAGTCGGGGCAGCGGGCCAAGTTCTACTCCCTCCCCGCCCTGGAAGCGGCGGGACTTGGCAACATTTCCCGCCTGCCGGTCTCTATTCGCATCGTGCTGGAATCCATCCTGCGCAACTGCGATGGCAAGAAGGTGACCGAAGCGCATATCCGCGAACTCGCCCAATGGTCGCCTCGGGCGGCGCGCAACGCCGAGATTCCCTTCGTCGTCGCCCGGATCATCCTTCAGGACTTCACCGGCGTGCCGCTGCTCTGCGACCTGGCCGCCATGCGCGGCGCCGCCGCCCGGCTCGGGCGCCCGCCGGAAATGATCGAACCGCTCGTGCCGGTCGATCTGGTCGTCGATCACTCGGTCCAGGTCGATCACTACAACACGGGGGATGCCCTCGACCTCAACATGAGTCTTGAATTCCAGCGCAATGCCGAGCGCTATCGCTTCATCAAGTGGGGAATGCAGGCCTTCGACACCTTCCGCGTCGTTCCGCCGGGCATCGGCATCGTGCATCAGGTCAATCTCGAATTCCTGGCGCGCGGCGTCTGGCGCAAGGACGAGGTGTTCTACCCGGACACCCTGGTCGGCACCGATTCGCATACCACCATGATCAACGCCCTGGGCGTTGTCGGCTGGGGCGTTGGCGGCATCGAGGCGGAAGCCGGCATGCTCGGCCAGCCGCTCTATTTCCTGACGCCGGACGTCGTGGGCGTGCATCTGCATGGCCGCCTCAACGAAGGTGTCACCGCCACCGATCTGGTACTGGCGATTACCGAACGCCTGCGGCAGGCGGGCGTCGTCGGCAAGTTCGTCGAGTTCTACGGCGCCGGCGCTGCCTCCCTTACCCTTCCCGACCGCGCCACCATCGCCAACATGGCGCCGGAATACGGCGCCACCATGGGCTTTTTTCCAGTGGACGAGGAAACCGTCAATTACCTTGTCGCCACCGGCCGCAGCCCCAATGAAACCGACGCTTTCCGGGCCTACTTCCAGGCCCAGCGCCTCTTTGGCATGCCGGGGCCGAACGAGATCGACTACAGCGCCGACATCGACATCGACCTGGCGGAAATCCAGCCCAGCGTCGCCGGTCCCAAGCGCCCGCAGGACCGCATCGATCTGGGCGATCTCGGCAGGACCTTCAAGGAGCTGTTGGCCGCCCCGGAAGCGCAGGGCGGCTATAACCGGACGGCGGACGACACCGCCGAGCACTACCCCGTCCCGCACGCCCAAGGCGCGCCCGACCTGGGCGACGGCGACGTCCTCATTGCCGCCATCACCTCCTGCACCAACACCTCCAACCCCGGGGTCATGCTCGCCGCCGGCCTGCTGGCGAAGAAGGCTGCCGAGCGCGGCCTGAGGGTGCGACCGCACGTCAAGACCTCGCTCGCTCCTGGATCGCGGGTCGTCACGGAGTACCTGACCCGCGCCGGCCTCCTGCCCTGGCTCGACAAGCTCGGCTTCCAGCTCGTCGCCTACGGCTGCACCACCTGCATCGGCAACGCCGGGCCGCTCGACCCCAATCTCGAAGCCGCCATCGTCGCCCATAACCTCGTCTGCGCCGCCGTGCTCTCGGGCAACCGCAACTTCGAGGCACGCATCCATCCGGCGATCAAGGCCAACTTCCTGATGAGCCCGCCGCTGGTCGTCGCCTTCGCCATCACCGGCCGGGTGGATATCGATCTCACCCACGACCCGCTCGGACGCGACGCCGATGGCCGCCCCATCTACCTGCGCGACATTTGGCCGACCTCGGCTGAAGTCGCCGAAGTCCTGCGCTTCGCCACCGACCCCGAGGTCTATCGCAACCTCTACGGCGATTTCGCTCATGGGAATCCGCTCTGGAACCAGATTTCGTCCGCCAGCGGCGAAGCCTATGCCTGGGAGGAATCGACCTACATCGCCGAACCGCCCTTCTTCGCGGATTTCAGCCTCACGCCCGGCCAGGCCAAGGACATCCACGGCGCCCGCCCGCTCGCCATCTTCGGCGATTCGGTCACGACCGACCACATCAGCCCCGCCGGCTCCATCCATCCGGATTCCCCGGCCGGCCGCTATCTCCAGGCGCACGGCGTGGCCAAGATCGATTTCAACAGCTACGGCTCACGGCGCGGCAACCATGAAGTGATGATGCGCGGCACCTTCGCCAACGTTCGCATCCGAAATCTCATGGTACCCCCGAGGGCGGATGGCACGCGCATCGAAGGCGGCCTTACCGTCCTGCAACCGCAGGGCGAACGGCTCTCGATCTACGATGCCGCCATGCAATACAGCGCCCGCGGCACCGCGACCGTCATTTTCGCCGGCGAGGAATACGGCACCGGCTCCAGCCGCGACTGGGCCGCCAAAGGCACGCAACTGCTCGGCGTCAAGGCAGTCGTCGCCAAGAGCTTCGAGCGCATCCACCGCTCCAACCTCGTCTGCATGGGCGTCCTGCCGCTACAATTCATCGGCAGCGAAAGCGCCGCCAGCATCAAGATTTCCGGCGACGAAACCTTCGACATCACCGGCATTGAAAATGGCATCGTCCCGCAGCAAAAAGTGACGCTGACCATCCATCGCAGCGACGGGAGCACCGCGCGGACACAAGTCCTGCTGCGCATCGACACCCCCATCGAAGTCGACTACTTCAAACACGGCGGCATCCTGCCGTATGTGCTGCGGGATTTGATGGCTGGGTAGGGAAACCACGGGGGGCACGGGAACACGGGGAAAACCAGAGTTTTAAACCCGGTTTTCCCGAGCCCGACCTTGCCTTGCAGGCAAACTCGTTCGCGGCCCCAATGCTCCCCTGCCGAGCGCCGAGCAACGCAGGGGCTGGCGGAAAAAGGGCGAGGACTGTCTGAGGGCCGTAGGCCCGAGTTCCGCAGCCCCCGCCAGCACCGAGTAGCGCAGGGAACCGGCGAAGCCGGCGCGAGGCCGGGGTCGCCTTTTCTTTGGGTACTTTCTTTTGGCGAAGCAAAAGAAAGTACCTCGCCCGGCGGGGCGAACTCCCGCCCAACCCACGCTGGATGGAACGCTCAACGTTCGTGTCATCCCAGCCTTTCCCCCATCCTCACCCCAACCCTCCCCTTGAAGGGGAGGGAGCCGTCCAGGGCTGGCTTTGCACAACCAGCCCGTTCGAGCGGCATGGCGCAGTGCTCCATGAAACCCCGCTCTCACCCCCTGCGCGAACTCCGCCCGAAGGGGCGGGAAGGAGAGGGTGGATAACCGGAGCCAACCCCGTAAGCCGGTATAATTGAGAGTTTTCCGCCTCTCGCCATCGACTCATGGAACTCGCCAAAGCCTTCGAACCCGCCGACATCGAGCGCCGCTGGTACCCGCAATGGGAAGCCAATGGCCATTTCGCCGCCGGCCTGGACAAGACCAAGTCCGACGCCTTCTGCATCCTGTTGCCGCCGCCCAACGTCACCGGCACACTGCACATGGGCCATGGCTTCAACCAGACCATCATGGACGCCCTCACCCGCTACTACCGGATGCGCGGCCACAACACGCTCTGGCAGCCTGGCACGGACCACGCCGGCATTGCGACGCAGATCGTCGTCGAACGCCAGCTCGATGCACAAGGCATCTCCCGTCACGACCTCGGGCGCGAAAAATTCCTGGAAAAGGTCTGGGAGTGGAAGGAATATTCCGGCGGCACCATCACCCAGCAGATGCGCCGCCTCGGCACCAGCCCGGACTGGAAGCGCGAGCGCTTCACCATGGATGCCGGGCTCAACAAGGTGGTCACCGAAACCTTCGTCCGCCTCTTTGAGGAAGGCCTGATCTACCGTGGCAAGCGCCTGGTCAACTGGGACCCGAAGCTGCACACCGCCGTTTCCGACCTGGAAGTGGTGTCCGAAGAGGAAGACGGCTTCCTCTGGCATATCCGCTACCCGCTGGCGGACGGCTCGGGCAGTCTGACGGTCGCCACCACCCGCCCGGAAACCATGCTCGGCGACACGGCGGTCATGGTTCATCCCGAA